>DATEWL010000030.1:0-3653 GCA_035258025.1 Candidatus Acidiferrum sp.
TCACATTGTTGAATACGTTCCGTGCACTCACGCTGAACGTCAGATTGTAGCGATTGTTCGATGAACCGCCACCGCCGAACATCCCGCCGCCTCCTCCGCCACCGCCGTGTCCCCCTCCCCCTGGGCCGCCCGGTCCGCGTCCAAACGTACCGCCGCTAGGCGCGCCGCCGCTCGCTACCGCTTCTTTCTTCTGTCCAAATCCGAACGTCTTACTCAACCTGAGGTTAAATACGAATCGTCCCGGCCCATTCGCGTAGTTGATGGGGATGGGCGTCTCCCCTGGTTGAGGAAGCGCATTAAAGCATCCGAAGGCGGTCTGAATAACGCCGGTTGGCGACCCCGCTCCGCAGGTGGCAAACGTGGGGCGCGTATTGAATTGCGCGTCGCCGTAGACATCCTGCCCCGTGGTGATATTAAACGGAATCCCCGAGCTCGCAATCAGGAAAGGGCTAAGCCGGAAACCGTACGGTACTCCGATTGTGCCACCGAAAAAAATACGCTGGCGAATATCAAATGAGGCTCGCCCGTAGTCCTCGCTGGGGTCGCTTGGGATGGAGGGAAAGAAATTCGCTCCAGAGGTGTCGCTGTTCGCATAATTCAGAGTGTAGTAGCCGAAGATAGAAAGGTCCGTGATGGGTCCGTGCGGCGTCGGAAGGCGCATGCTGCTATTAACGATGAGCTGGTTTTGTTTAAAAACGCCTTCCGACTGGTATGCATATTGAATCTGGCTCGGCGGAGGAGGGACAGGCTGCCCCGGAGTGACTGGCGGCGCATTAATGAAATTCGAGTAGAACTGATGGTTGCCCCTGGCATTTAAATACGTGACGGAGAGGTTTGCAAATTTGGAAAGCTGCCGTTCCAGCGTCACGCCCGTCTGCATCGTGTAGGGAGTCCGCAGGTTGGGATTCTGTATATAAATGGCTTGCGTTGATTGCGCGGAGGTCGGAAAAAGCGGACTCGTGGGCGTCACTGTCACGTTTGGGTCGAAGAAAGTCGGGTTCTGGATCAGATATTGTTGCTGGATCAAACCGTTCTGCAACTGCTGCTGCAAAACCAGATTTTCCGTGAACCGGTCGTAAAAAATGCCGTACCCCAGTCGCAGTATAGTCTTTGCCGACTTATTCTTGCCGTTCCCATCGATGCCCCACGCGATTCCGATGCGTGGCGCAAAGTCGCCGTGGTCCCCCAGGTTGTTTTGCGTTTCGTAACGGAGTCCATAGCTCACGGTTATGTTTGGCCGGAACCTGTAGTCGTCTTGTGCAAAAAGAGAGCCATCAAAATAGTTGATGCGCGCGGCTGCTGTTCCCACTGTGTTGTAGTTCAACGAATAGAAGCTGGCTCCGCCGCCTTGCAGCTGGATCGCAGGGATGGCAAGGCCCTGTGAGAGTCCCATCAATGTAATTTGATACGCATCGATGCCGGAAATAGTGGGACAAGTCGCAGGAGGATTTGGCACATTGCACCCAAGGACCGTTGGATTGACACGCGAGCCAAACGAATATGCGCCATTGAAGCTGGAATTCGATGCAGTGTTGTCAATGGTATCCCGCACGCGGCCGCCAATTTTCAATGCGTGCTTGCCTTTTGTTATGTACGTGATGTTTTGCAGTTCGTACCGGTTCTGTGTGTCGGTGTTTATTCCGCTCGTGTTGCCCCCGGAGACGAACGCTCCTGGCACACTTATCTCAGGCGTGGTGGTCAACGGATTTCCATTATTGCTTTCGTGAATATACTGAAACCGCGTCTCGTTGATTATTGTGGGGCTCACGGTCTGCGTATCGGTCACTTGCAGTGTATTTTCGACGTTTGTGGAATTGGCCGCCAACGAAGCAAGATTGAACGTACCGACGCCATCGCCGGTTTCCACATTGCGCCAATACTGGTAACGGACGCTCAAGGTATTCGTCGGCGTCAGCTGATAGTCGAGTCGTGGGCTCAAATTGAGCCGGGTCTTCGGATTGGGCACGGCATCGCTAAACGGTTCAATCGCAAATGTCGTGGGATTCACGATTTGCGCGCTGACCACGGACAAATCGGTGATGTCCCGCCGCTCAATGTTGAAGAAAAACGAGGCTTTCTTGCTCAGCGGTCCGCCCACATTGGCGCTGAACTGCGTAGTGTAGTAGCCAGGCGGCTGTGTTCCCGCTGGCAAATCCTCGAAAGGGTTCCGCGAGTTAAATCCAGCCGTATTCCCGGTGAGAAAAAATTGCCCGTGGTACTGGTCCGTGCCCGGCTTCGTCAGAATCTCGATCCGTCCGTAGCCCAGTTTGTCGTATTCCGCCGAGAAGGGATTTTGATTGATGCGAATCTCTCGAATCGAGGCTTTCGGCGGAAGCTGCCCCGCCGTGAATCCATCGATATAAATTTGGCCGCCATTCGGACCAGCAGATGGCCCAGCAAGCGCCTGTAGTTCGGACTGCAGTTCATCAGGATCATCGGAGAGCGCTTCGAGATCCTTCCCCTGCATCACAATCGCGCCCGCGTTGTTCGCGGGATTTACGTCCACCTTTGTCGTCGTGTCCGTGACTTCGACCTTCTCCTCTTGCACTTCAATGCTCATCGATACATTTAACTTTTGCGCCTGCCCTGCAGCGATATCAACCCCTGGGTTCTCATAGGTCGTAAATCCCGGCGCAATCACTTTCACTCCGTATTTCCCCGGGGCCAATCCTGTTACTTCAAATACGCCATCTCGGTTCGTAGTCGCCGTAGTGGCCGCGCCGCTCGGTGTAGTCACAAGCACTGTCGCGCTCGTTACCGCCGCGCCCGACGGATCCGTCACCTGCCCGCGCAATGTTCCCGTAGCCGTCTGAGCTTGCCCTGCGTTCCCCACGGCGACCGCCAACAATAAAGCAGCGATGAAAACAACGAACCGACGAATAAACCCAAATCTCATTCCTTCTCCTGACTTAAGATCATTTTCGTAGCTTGCTCGCTTCAAGGCGCCGCATCTCCGCCCGGCGCTCCACTCATCGTCCACGGTGTCAGAATGCTGGATGCACCTGAAGCCTGGAGGAGAGGTTCAACACCTGCAAGCAGAGTGATCGCCGTCGCGCCACCCTCCTGCGTACCTTCCGTCGTCACAATCATGACTGCATCGCCCTTTTGCAAATCCGCAAGAGTCGCTGCGGGCATTCGGCTGAGCATCTGTCCTAGGTCGCCACTACGCGCGCCTCCTGCCGCTCCACCTGGCCGTCCTACTCCTCCTGCACCACCAGCTTGGCCTCCTTGGCCACCAGATTGGCTACCCGCCGGCTTATCCGTGGGCTTTGCTGGCGCACTTCCCGATGCGGTCCCTGCGGTTCCGGCGGGTGCGTCAGCGGCGCCGCCCTTTAGCCTCAGTGCAATTCCTTGCGCAATCGCGGGACTCAGTTTGCGAAGCTGCGTATCTGCCGTAACTTTGACCGTGACGGGTTTCTTAGCCACAAGATCCATCACAGTAATCGTTCCCGCCGAGGCATCTATCGAGTTAACGGTGCCGGCTATATTGCGAAACGTTCCAGAGACGACTTCGTCCGCCGTCAGTTGGGTGCCATCTGTGTTGCGGGTTCCCCGCGCACGCAGTTGGTCTCCCACCTTGATTTGATCGATCGGCGCTGGCTTTGCATCATCGAATTTAACGGAGTTTGAAGCGTATCGGCGAAGGACAGTCT
>DATEWL010000031.1:0-3676 GCA_035258025.1 Candidatus Acidiferrum sp.
CTCGGCGCATACATGCGAGCTGAACTCTTTGTCTCGTTGGTTTTCGTAATGCATCTTCATCTCGTCAATGGATTCGTCAACGACGGGCCCTATAGGCCTGAATGCCCATGCGCATTCGGAGCAAGCCCAGCCCTGGAAAATCTGGCTTTCGACCCATACCAGTTTGCGACGCATCGCTTTGATTGCCTCCCTCGAGACTTGTAGCGATCATGCTTCTTTGAAAAGCGGCTTGGCCCCGTCCTTCAACGACACTGCGACGATAAAAGCAGGTCTCTTCATAGCCCCGGATGAGGTGCTGCCCAATCACCGCCCTTTGAACACGTCAAAAATCGAAATGAAGGTGCAAGGCCAGAACACTAACGATAGAAAGGGGGTGCTGTCTGTGGGGAATCCAACACTAACGAGAAATGTTATCTCAGGCCGAGTTCATCCTCGAGATTCTGAATGACGCCGTAGCACTCACAAGCGGATTTCTCTAGCTTCCTGCGGTTTACAATCTTCACTGCGCCTCGCACGTAATCCAGGATTCCGTCTTTTTGCATTACTGACGCAGCCACGCTCACCGTGGATCGATCTGTACCCATCATAGTCGCAATGAAATCGTGGGTGATCTGAAGCAGTCCGGCATCGATCCTGTCCTGGGTCATAAGCAGCCACCTTGAGAGACGCTGCTGTATGTCGTGCAGGCGATTGCACGCCGCGGTCTGTGAGACTTGCATTCCCTGAAGCCCAGTGTGCCTGTTGAGGATCACTTGAAATTGCGGGGCGGACCGCAAAATGCGTTGTAGCGCATTCCCTTTCATTCGAAAGCCATCGCCGGCGATTTGGATTATTTCACGTACTGGACTTCTGCTTATGCCGACTGCCAATCCCGCCCCGACGTAGCCTTCCTTGCCCACTACGCCCACTTCGACGGTTCGGCCATCTTTGGTCACAACCACTTGAGAAACCATTCCTCGGTTCGGAAAATAGACGAACTCGATATTTTGCGTCGGCTCATGAAGGCTGAGATGACTCGGCAGGTCGATATATGTCAAGTCAGCGCGCATCAGCTCATATTCATTGTCGGGCATCGCCAACAACACTTTGTTTAGCACCTGTTTACCTTCGGCATTGGTGCGTTGGTCTGTCGGTACCGCTCGTAGGTTTTTCCCGCTCATGTCCGTCCTAATAAATGGCACTAAAGTACCTTGCATCCATGCGGTGAATCTTCAAAGGCTCCGGTAGTTCATGTCAATTGGACCAAAAAAGGGGCTGTGAATCTGTACGAAATGGAGCATTTCTCAAAATACATGAAGCCGATTTGACGGTAAATGCATCGAACGGTAGAATTCAGGTTCCGCGTGGTGGTGCCCCGTGCTCAATCCCACAGGCACAATGAGACTTTCAGATCGGAACTTCAAGGCACTGGAGGAACAAGCATGGCTACGTCAGTAGCGCCTCGAGTTTTCAAGAACTTTATCAATGGCGAATGGAAGGATTCGCGCAGCGGAAAGGCTTACGAGAACCGCAACCCCGCCAACACCGACGAATTGATAGGAATGTTTGTGTCCTCGACGTCAGAGGATGTCGATGCGGCAGTGGATGCCGCCAAAGAAGCGTACAAAAAATGGCGTCTGGTTCCGGCCCCGAAACGCGCCGAAATTCTTTTCCGTGCGGCCGAGCTACTTGTGCAGCGCAAAGAGGAATATTCCAAGGACATGACCCGCGAGATGGGCAAGGTGCTGGCGGAAACGCGCGGTGACGTCCAGGAAGCTATTGATATGACGTATTACATGGCGGGCGAGGGGCGGCGATTGTTTGGACAAACGACGCCCTCAGAGTTGCCTAATAAGTTCGCCATGAGCGTTCGCCAGTCAGTTGGCGTGTGCGGAATGATTACGCCGTGGAATTTTCCGATGGCGATTCCATCGTGGAAAATGACGCCTGCGCTTATCAGTGGCAACACTGTTGTGCTTAAGCCTGCCGAAGACACTCCGCTGTCGTCGTATCACCTTGTGCAGGCACTCACCGAAGCAGGCATCCCGCCGGGCGTTGTAAACATTGTCAGTGGAGATGGACCGGGTGCCGGTGCCCCGCTGGCGGCTAGCGAGGACGTACCGGTAGTCAGCTTCACAGGTTCGACCGCAGTAGGCCGGCTCATCGCGCAGGCTTGCGCGCCGACCTTCAAACATTGCAGCCTGGAAATGGGCGGCAAGAACATCATCATCGTGATGGACGACGCTAATTTGGATCTGGCCGTGGATGGCGCGGTCTGGGGCGGCTTCGGTACCACGGGCCAGCGTTGCACGGCCGCGAGCCGCGTTGCCGTGCACAAGAGCATCTACCACGAATTCATTACGCGCTTCGTGGACCGCGTGAAAGCGCTGCGAGTTGGCAACGGCCTCGATTCTGACGTGGACATGGGCCCTTGCATTAACGAGCAGCAACTGAACACAGTGATGGACTACGTGGAAATCGGCAAGAACGAAGGCGCAAAACTCCTCACCGGCGGGAATCGCCTCGACAGTGGAATGTACGCGAAAGGCTGGTTCCATGCGCCTACTGTATTTGGCGATTGCTCGCCGCAAATGCGTATCGCGCAGGAAGAAATCTTCGGCCCTGTGGTATCTGTAATTCCCATCGATAGCTTCGACCAGGGAATTGAAGTCGCCAATGGCGTACCGTACGGATTGTCTGCCTCGATTTACACGCGCAACGTAAACCAAGCTTTTGTGGCTACGCGGGATCTCTACACCGGAATCGTCTACGTGAACGCCCCAACTATAGGCGCCGAAACGCATCTGCCGTTCGGTGGCACCAAGCAGACCGGGAACGGTCACCGCGAAGCCGCTATAGCGGCGATCGATTTCTTTTCCGAATGGAAGACCATCTACATCGACTATTCCGACAAGCTCCAGCGCGCCCAGATCGACAACAATTAGTGCTCGCCCGCCTGGCAGGGCCTGGGCAAGAACTAGATTGTCCAACTGCGTTGACGGTGCTTGACACGCTTTCTACAATATAGGTAGCGCTCTTTAGCACTTAGCGTAGAGTGCTGCTATGAGGAATCCAGCCCTACAGGAACGGCGCAACCGGCAGATTCTCGCGGATCTCGTGCGTACTTACATTGAGACCGGCGAGCCCGTATCCTCGCGCGCGATTTCCAAGAGGTACGAAGAGACGTTGAGTACGGCGACGATTCGCAACGTAATGGCTGATTTGGAAGACGGCGGCTTTCTGTACCAGCCACATACTTCGGCAGGGCGCGTGCCGACTTCATCGGCGTATCGCTTTTTCGCGCAGGAGATTGCTTCCCAGGCGACCCTAACTATCGGTGATCGCGACTGGATTCAGCGGGAGATGGGCGGCGCAAAAACCGCCTCGGAGATTACCGAGCGGGCCGGGCACGTTCTGGCCGAAGTATCGAATGGACTTGGCATCATCGTTTCGCCGCCGCTCGGCCGAACCGTTCTTGAGCACGCCAGCATGTGGCTGCTTCCGGACGGGCGCGTTGTTGTCGTACTGATTTCACCTGGCGGCAATACGCGCGACAAAATTGTCCGGCCAAACCGACCGTTCGCCCAGTCCGAGCTCGACGCGACCGCGGACTTCCTGAATCGTCACTATTCCGGGTGGACTCTCGAAGCGATTCGGGGCGACCTGCTCTCGAAGCTCGCCACGGACCGCGAACAGT
>DATEWL010000032.1:0-6060 GCA_035258025.1 Candidatus Acidiferrum sp.
TCGCCTGTCCTAGCCCGCAAAGTTGCCGCAGCTTGCAAGGAGCGCCAGATCGCGTTTTTGGATGCTCCCGTGACCGGGGGGACCTGGGGCGCCGAAAAAGGGGAATTGGTCTTTATGGTGGGCGGGGACGCGCAGGTCCTCGTGGACGCGGAGCCGATCTTCAGGGTGATGGGCAAGCGCTGGTTTCACCTCGGGCCGAACGGCGCCGGACAGACTATCAAGCTGGCTATGAACCTCATCTTGGCGCTCCAGGTGGACGCCTTGGCCGAGGCTCTCGCCCTAGTCACCGCTGCAGGGCTGCAGGGGGAGAAGCTCGTTGATGTTCTACAGTCGAGCATGGCGCGGGCTGCGGTGCTGGATGTTAAAGCTCCTCTGCTCCTCAAGGGCGAGTATCCACCCAGCTTCCCTTTGCGGCTCATGCACAAGGACATGGGTCTGGCGCTGGAGCTGGCCAAGGAGGCTGGTGTTTCGCTCCCCGCAGGCGAGGCTGCCTACTCCACCTACTCCGCCGTCAAAGCTGCCGCGAAGGAGGACTTGGACTATGCGGCAGTCATGAGATTTTGGAAGCGTTAAGTGGCCTTATAAGCCATTTGGTATCATTTGTTTGCATGGTTCAAAGGAGGCAAAGAGGGGAAAAGCGTGATGCCAGCCGCGACCAAGCTGGCCTTCTCTAGAGAGAACGAACGGCGGCTCGTTGGTCGAGATCGAGCGCAAGATTCTGATCGAGAACCACTGCGACATAGCGCGAACAGATCTTCATCTCGGATGCTGCCCAAGCAGATACTGCGGGCTGGATCGAACGGAAGCTTTTCTCCAGCTTTGCCACAACGCTGTAGTAGCGTTTAACTTCGCGCAGCCACGGCGTGCCATTTTTAAGGCGCGGAGACATCTCATCGCAAAGCCCCAGGAACTTGCCAAAATCGTTGGGACCGATGGATTCGGCCTCGATGCCGGTTGCGGCGCGCAAGGAATCCGAGAGAGGCTGGTTGGCAGTGGTCAGCCAGATCATTCGCCACTGGCTAATGGCGAATTGTAGGAGAGCCAATACGGAGAACGTGAGTATGAGGACGGCAGTCATGGTGGTTGTTTGCTCGACCATTCTGCCCACGGCCCTAGCGATCCCCAATAGGACGCCCGTACCACTGTACAGGTACCGTTCGCGCGGACAGGAGGGGCTCTTTTCGTTATAGGCTGAGGCACCGGGCCTCTGCCTTGCTGCTGCCGCGTTCGAGAAAAGTCGTTAACCCGTAAGTAACTTCCATGCCGCAATCCCCGCAATTACCATTGACCGCTGGACGGGCTCACTTTAGGGTGGAAGATAACGAGACTCACGCCAGCTGCCCAGCTCATGGACGTCCAAAAGAATCTGCACCATCCGCCTATCGAATCCACCAGCGATCATGAGATCGCCGAGAACCTGCGCAGAATTGAGAAGAGGGATTGGTGGATCTGGGCTAACTCGATTTTTGTCATGTTGCTCCTCACCGGGGCGCTGATTTCCTTCACGCTGCCTTCGCTTTCGCAGGGAGCGACGCCTCTTTTCAGGATCAAGGTCACGGAGGCCATTTTTGGATTGGTGGCGCTCGTGGTTCTATTCAACGTCTACACCATTTACCAGCAAGTGCTTATCAAGCGGCTCCGGCGCCAGCTTGCGGAGAAGCAACACCATTCGATGATCTTGCGCGAGCTCGCCATGATTGACGCGTTGACCGGGCTTTACAATCGCAGATTTGCCGAGCAGCGGCTTGTTGCGGAGGTGGCTCGGTCTGCTCGCAAGGGCCATCCTCTTACCGTGGTGCTCCTGGACCTCGATGAGTTCAAGCACATCAACGACACGTATGGCCACGCCGCTGGGGATTTGGTGCTGCAGGAATTTGCGGCAGCGCTCAATCGCGCGGTTCGCGGGGGGGACCTCGCCGTGCGCTGGGGCGGCGACGAATTTCTGCTGATTCTTCCCGAATGCAATCACGAACAATTGAAGCTTGTTCTGGACCGCCTCGGCCCGCTCGAACTGGCCTGGGAAGGGCGGAAATTTCCTATCAAGTATTCCGCGGGCTGGAAAGATTATGCGTCCGGGGACCAGCCGGACAGCATGCTAGCCGCAGCTGATCAAGCTCTGTACGCAAACAAGCGTGCCGCCAAAAACACGACTGTTCCAGTCGTCGCCCCTGCCTAGGTTGTCCAACAGGCGTCCCTGGATTTCTCGCGCCACGTTTCGACATTGCCGTCGAGCTGCGTCTCGAACTGTTCACCTGTAGACGACGGGTTGCCCTTAGGTTGATATAATATGCTTCCGCTTCAGCCGCTGCGGCGTGCGATTCGGGGATCAGGGGCGGTGCAAATGATGCAAAGAAAAATATCCTTTTTACGTGCGTGTGCGCTCTCGATCGTCATAGCGCTGGGCGTAGCGGTAGCTTTGCCGCAGACAAACAGCTTGGGAATTTTCACGAATGAAGGCAGCGTTGGGCAAACACCGCCGGGTGGCAAGGCCCAGTACGATGCGGCCAAGGGCGAATACCGCATCACTGGAGGCGGCGCCAACATGTGGGGCGCTACTGACGCGTTCTATTTCGTTTGGAAGAAAGCGTCAGGCGACGTGACTCTCACCGCGGACATCCAGTGGGTCGGCACAAGCGCCGCGGAGCATCGCAAAGCCGTGCTGATTCTGCGCCAAGGTCTCGATCCTAGCTCGCCTTACGCAGACGCGGTTTCGCACGGCAATGGGCTCACTTCGCTGCAATTTCGTGGCGCGTCGAACGAACAGACTTACCAAATCGTCGCCGCGGAAGATGGACCTTCGCGCTTGCGCATCGTCAAGAAAGCCAGCCGCTTCACCATGTATTTTGGCAAGCCTGGCGAGGATCTGAAGCCCTCGGGTCCCGTCGAATTTGTGACCCTGCAAGAACCTTTCTCCGTGGGGCTTGGAGTGTGTTCGCACGTTGCGACGACTCTCGAAACCGCCATATTTTCGAACGTGAAGCTAGAAGAAACTCCGCCGGCAAAATAGATTGCGCTTGGCATTGTGTTCGGAGGAATTGCTATGCGAATTTCGAGAACGAACATGGTAGCCATTTTGTTCCTCTGCGGTTTGACAGCAACATGTCTTTCCGTCGCGGCGACAAACGATTCCCCGGTTCTGGGGGCGGACATGCCGCTGTATCCCGTCCTGGCGCGGACAGCAAAAATCACGGGCAAAGTTGAGATTCAAATCGAAACAGGTGCGGATGGAAAGGTGATCTCGGCCCAACTGAAGAGCGGGCATCCATTGCTGGCACGGGCGGCTCTCGATAACGTAAAGACCTGGCGATTTGCGGGGGCCAACGAAAGAACAATTACATACGAGTTCAAAATCGAAGAAAGAAAAGCGAACGTTTTCGACGATTATTACCGCTACGGAAAGATCATCTTTCAACCGCCGAATTCGGTGGAGGTCATGTATCCTCCGGCGATTGTCGAGCCCTAAAGGGAAGGACGAAATCATGCCAACCGTCGCCTCCATCATGGCTGAGCTGAAAAAGAAGGGGAAGGAGAGCACAAGGAAAATTTACGCGCGCCACGGCATGGCCACCGAGAATATGTATGGCGTGAGCGTCGCCGACCTCAAGGTTATCGCGAAAACGATCAAAGGGCAGCAGGCTCTCGCTTGCGAACTTTATGAGACGGGGAACCTGGACGCGATGTATCTCGCTGGGATGGTCGCGGACGGATCCAAGATGAGTGCAAAGGAATTGAACGCGTGGGCCGACGGTGCGGCCAATTTGCAGATGATTGCGGAATACACAGTTCCTTGGGTGACAATGGAAAACTCGCAGGCTCGCGAGCTGGCGCTGCAATGGATGAAATCGAAGAAGGAGCGCGTTGCATGCGCCGGTTGGTGCACCTATTCTGGATTGGTCGTCACGAAACCGGACGACGCATTAGACCTCGCGGAAATCGAGAGTCTTCTCCGGGCGGTCGTCAAAGGAATCAAGGGCGCGCAGAATCGCGTCCGTTACACGATGAACGGTTTTGTGATTTCCGTGGGAAGTTACGTCAAGCCATTATCCAAGCAGGCCAAAGCCGCAGCTCGGCAAGTCGGCGCCGTTTCGGTGGACGTGGGCGATACGGCGTGCAACGTGCCCCTTGCCACCGCTTATATTGAAAAAATCGAAGCGGCCGGCCGCGTTGGGGAAAAACGAAAAACAATTCGCTGCTAGTGTCAGGCTTCGATCAGTCTCCGCTAAATTCCGGCTGATAAGTAGGCACGCGGGCGGGGACCTTCGACGCTCAGGGTAAACAAGTTCCGCCCATACGATTTCGGCTGACGATGCGCGTTGGGACCTAGCAAGTTCAATTCCCGGGATGATATTCCCTCTCGGTGTGCCCTTGGAGCTGCGATTTGTAGAAATACACTTCTCGCAAATCTCCTGTGCTGTAGCGCCGAGCTTGATCATTGAAATGAGGTGATGCCGGATTGCCGCTCTCGCCGCCGGCCGTCACGGCGCGGGCTCGGACCTTTTCACCAAACTCAACCACGGCAACAAAGCTGTTCCCGCTTGTGCCATACCACTTCTTCGTTCCGGGATACGGCCGCGCTCCGAAAGACGCTAGTGATCCCCACACTGCCGATGTGAAGCCCACCGGAATGCTTGGCCCCGCATCGTTGAATGGCTGAACGATATCGCCTGTCAGGCGCTGGAATCGGTTGATCTCACCCCAAGGTGTTTTCCAACTGCCGAAATCCGCGGCGAGTTTGTCAGAGGCATCGGACAGCGATTGCAGCAGCAAATCTGGCGGCGCTTTTGCGCAGATGTAATCGCTCATGTAGATGCCTGCTTTTTTCGCATCTGCGCCCACGCGCTTCTGAATGTCCTCGCCCCAAAATACCGCCAAAGAAGTCGGCACGGACGTCGCTGCCCAACGCAAATCCCATCCGCGCAGTGCGCCAATCTGCTCGGCCAGTTTCACTTTGAGTGGATTGTCCGCGCCCGCGTCGTCCCACGCCTTCGTCAGACACGGGATCGGCTTCTCAAACCACGTCAAGTAACTGTCGTACGCTGCGGCAATCAGCGAGCTGACCGTGAAGTCTTTTTTGTCTTGCAGTACTCGGATGGCGTGCAGCCCTCGTGCGGATTCTCCGCCCGTCTCCACGTAAACAGGAAAATCTTCTTTCTTTGGGCTGCTTGGCCCTGCGGCCGACCACGGCCAATTGTTCGAGTTGTAGAGCCAGCCGCTTTTCGGATTCAGCAGAAGGGGCGTCTCGTCAACAGAAAGCAGCCCATGCCATTCTGTCGCCAGGTTGCTCCCGTCGACCGGTTTTGTCCAATCAAAACTTGTATCGCGTTTCGGAATGAAATTCCCGTGAAAGTAGGCGATGTCGCCGTCGGCATCCGCAAAAATCGTGTTATTCGACGAGTTGGTGTGCAGCTCCATCGTTTGCCGGAAGGACTTGTAGTCCTTCGCCTTCGTGCGCGTGTAGGACTGCGTCAGCGCCTTCACCGGCTCCTGCATCAACCGGATACTTAGCCACTTTCCGTCCGTCTCCGCGATGATGGGCCCGTGCTGCGTGCGGTATACGGTGAACTTCTTCTCCGCCATCCCGTCCGCGGTTTTATACTGCACTGTGATCTCTTTCGCCTCGATCGACCGCTCCTCCTTCCCGTACTTGTAAAAAAACTTCTCCCCTTTTTTCTCGACCGTTTCGAGATACCAGCTGATGGCATTTACTCCACTCGACGTGTGCATCCAGCCAGCTTTGTCGTTGAACCCCTGGTAGACGAAAAATTGCCCCCACGTCACCGCACCATAGACATTCAGCCCCTCCTCGCTCACCATCTGCAGCTCGGACCGGAAGAAAAACGATGTGTGGGGATTGATCAACAGCAGCGCGTGATGGTCGGAAGTGTTCGAGGGCGCAATCGCGATTCCGTTTGAACCTCTCGGCTCCTCCACCTCGTCATCCTCCGCGGAAGGCACCGCACTCACAGCAACTTTCCCGTAGAACGCCTCAAGCTGCGCCAGGCTCACCCGCTCGATGTCCCCGCCGATGCTGCCCTCGGTGAAGCTCAACGCCATCCACGG
>DATEWL010000033.1:0-2968 GCA_035258025.1 Candidatus Acidiferrum sp.
AGCCATCATGTGCTCGCGCAACTCGCCCAGTTGCGCGCACCGCCTTTCGATCGGCACCGCGGACCACATAGATTGTGCTGCACGCGCTCGCGCCAGAATTTGCGGCAGCTCCGCCGGCGGGGTCTTCTCAAACTGTCCAAGGATTTTGCCTGTAGCAGGATCAATCGACGGAATCGTCTCGACAGGGATGGCTGTGGCCGCCATGAATACGATTGTATCCGATTTTAATCGCGCGCTGGGACTACAGAGGCTTCAGAACTCCCCGTGCAGATTCAGAATCATGCGCTTCGCTGTTTGGATCTTGGAATATTTCCCTTACCAAATTCTGCGGACGGAAAGTTTGTCGAAGATTTTGTCGTTGCTAAGAATCGGCAAGCCCTCAAGTTGAGCCTGCGCGGCGAGCATGCGGTCGAACGGGTCCTTGTGAGCTGCCTTGATCATTCCGGCGCGGACGGCGTGCTTAATCGAAATCGGCAGTTCCAGAAAACCCTCTTTTTCTAGTTCCGCGGAGAAGCCCGAGACAAGTGCCGACGACTTGAACTTACCAATCCGGGCTTTAATCGCCAATTCCCATGCAGACGCGGCCGAGATATAAATAGTGGTTTCCGGGTTTTCAAGAATCTCGCGTACTTGATACGATAGCTGTTCGCGCCCTTCGATCCACCAGACAAACGCATGCGTGTCTGCCAGAACTCGCTCCATATTTCACTCGATTCCCCAATTCTTCAACTCTTCGTTCGAGAGCGGGGCAAAGGCGTCCGGCGAATACCATATCTTGCCTTTCAGGCGTCCCGGAATACGCTTTCTCCTACGCCGGCGGACTGGGACCAATTTCACCACGGGTTCTTTGCCGCGCGCGATAATGACCTCTTCTCCCTTAAGCGCATCTCGAATCAATTTAGAGAGATTGGTCTTCGCCTTGTGGACGGTATACATGGTTAGCTAAGTATATTAGCTAAGCGTTTGATTTTCAATGCATATTTCGGTGAAATCTGAATTAGCGTTACAGCTCACCAATGCGCCAGGCTTCGTCGTGCATCACTTGCACCATGCACAGCCCCTGTGGAGGAACCGTCGGGCCCGACTTGGAACGGTCGCGTAGTTGATAGAGGCGCGGAATATCGTCGGGCACGAGTTTGCCTCGGCCCACATCCAGGAGCGTGCCAACCATTTTGCGAACCATAAAGCGCATGAACGAACGGCCGCGCACCGTGTAGACGAGTTCTTCGCCATCGTCGCTGCGCACCAACTCGCTCGCATAAATCTCGCGCACCGTCGAGCGTTCTTTGTCGTCATCCTCCGAGCCCGTGGACGCGGCGAACGCAGCGAAATCGTGCGGACCGACGAAGCGCGAAGCGGCAATACGCATCGCGTCTTCATCAAGCGGAAACGGATAGTGCAGTACGTAACGCCACACCGCCGGCGGAACAACTTTGCCGCGATACAAACGATAGCGATAAATCTTCCCAAGCGCCGACCACCGCGCGTGAAAATCCGGCCCCACTTCCTCGGAACCGACGATGCGAATCGCGGAAGGCAGAAGCGCGTTCAAAGCGCGCTGAAACTCCCCCGCCGACAAACCCGACTGCGTGCGAAAGCTAGCCACCTGTCCAAGAGCGTGCACGCCTGCGTCCGTGCGTCCCGCGCCATTCAGCATCACATTCTCCTGCGTGAGCTGCCGTAGCACATTGGAAATCTCTCCCTGAATCGTTGGCTTATTGGACTGAATCTGCCAACCGTGAAAGTCCGTACCGTCGTAAGCAATCGTGAGCTTGAAATGGCGCATGAATGGAAAGTGTTCTACCTACGGCGATCAATTCTCAGAAGAGTCGCAAGGTTTGGCAAGTGCTTTGGGTGGGTCACGTTCAGGGAGCCGTACGAGCGAAGCGGCTGCCAGGCTTCACGGCCGCGCCGCCTTCGCGGCACAGAGGACAATCCTCGGGTTCATACTTGGCGATGGGAAGGTCCAGCAAAGCCTGAGTCTCAACGCCCAGCTCAAGCGTGCCGCCGCTGCGGTCGATCAAAGCCCCGGCAGCGACAACTCGCCCGCCGGCTTCTTCAACCACTTGAATGGTTTCCTGCGTCGAGCCACCGGTCGTCCAAACATCTTCGATCACCAGAACATGCTCATCCGGCTTGAGCGAAAACCCGCGCCGCAGTGTCATCGTGCCGCTGGCGTCCCGTTCCGCGAAAATAGCAGGCACTCCCCTACCTACGCTGCCCTTTGGTTCTGGCAAAGCCCGTGCCACTTCTTGCCCGATAACCACTCCGCCCAAAGCCGGTGAAACAACAGCCGCGATGATGGCGTCGGAAAAGAGCGCGGCCAGCGCTTGCCCAAGCTTCTCGGCGAATCGAGGATACTGCAGGACGAGCGCACACTGCACATAAGTCCCGCTGTGCAAGCCGCTGGTAAGCTCAAAATGACCATGCCGGATGGCTCCGGCGGACTCAAACATGCGCAGCAGTTCTTCTCGTGAGAGCATCATTTTCGGCCAGCCGCATTTAACCTCTAAATACCGATTCGTGAGCAGCCTAGCCGCCGTGCGCCGCGTTGTCAAGGAATGGAGCGCCTGTTAAAGTCTGAGGCAAGTTTCCGGGCCGCGCCACTGCTTTCCAGCCGCTTCCTGGTCAAAACGGTGATGGATTCCCCTGAATAGACCTATCTCTCAGCCTCGATCCCGGTGTTTGCTTCCGCTTGGCAGGAACCTACCAATTGAGTGTACCAACACCCGTTCAGGGCACGTTCCACACTGTCAGTGTGAAACAAACCAGTTTGAAACAAATATGTCCCGCAGGGACAGAATCTCGAGGAATAAAATTGTCATGCCAACTCTATGGGGACGCGTCAAGAATTTCTTTTTGGTCGCTAACAAAAAGCAATCCGCTCTGCAGAAGAGAGGGACGCGGCAAAGTTTGCTCGTTGCCAGATCTCTTCTTGCCATCCTGATGGCCGCGCTTCTTGTCGCGG
>DATEWL010000034.1:0-7420 GCA_035258025.1 Candidatus Acidiferrum sp.
CCGGTGACGGCGATCGCAAAACCGGGGGTTTCATTGCGCGCGTGGGTCTTGCGAAGGGAGCCGTGGGCGAGGCCGTTGTGCGACATGAGAAGGAGGACCCGTGCGGCGGCGGTGACGCAGGCGAGCGTTCCGGCAAACATACTGACAAGTGCGCCGATGTCGATGAGCAGACCGAAAATCGGAAGGCCAGCAAGTTTAGCCAAGACGCGCATGGGGGCTGAGCTGGTGGCGAGATCTTGACCGGCTGCACGAAGGCCAAGCACTTCGGTGTAAGCGCAGACGATGAAGATGGCTCCTGCGAGGAGAGCGCTCTGGATTACAGCGCGTGGAATTGCTTTGAGAGGATTGCGGGCTTCCCAGCCGAGCGTGGTGGCGCTTTCGAAACCTACAAAGCTGAAGAGCGCCAAGACCAGGCCGAGGCGCAGGCCGCTGCCGGTCATGCCGCGAAGGTGGAATTGTTCCCAGTCCACGTGCCAGCCGTGGCGGAACAATACGAGTATCACGACGATTAAAATAAAGGAGACGGAAACGGCTTCGATCCACAACATCAGGCGGGCGGAGATTTTTACGTCGCGCCAGGCGATCCAAATGGAGATGGCTGTCACAAGGATGGCGAGGAAAACGGCTGAGGTGCCGTGGCCTGTGGCGTCGCGAAGTAGAAGGATTCCGAAGTGATAGAAACCGCCGATTACGCTGGAGCCCGTGGCAATGTAGGCGAGGAGAAGGCTCCAAGCTGCCGTGGCTCCAAGCGACGGGGGAAGGATTATGGAAGCGTAGGAGTAGAGCGAGCCGGGAGATGCCGAGTAGCGGGCAAATTTTGCGATGCACATCGCGACGAGCAGAATTGCAGCAGTCGCCAAAACGTAGGCGAGCCATGTGCCATTGCCTGCGAGGGCGCAGACCAGCGGGATGGTTGCGACAGGAGTTGTTGTGGGCGCGATGGTGGAGACAGACTGTGCGAGCGTCTCCATGGGCGAGAGGACTTCGCGCCGCAATCCATAACTACCTGCTTCGGGAAGCACTTGCGCCATAGGCTGGAGCTAGATCCTTATGCGTTTTTTCAGCCGATCAAGATGTAAGAGCGGTCACGATATAGGCTCCCCTCAGCTGGCACAAGCGGTTTTTGGAGCAAAGAGGAGAGTTAGCGTGTCAACAATTTGATTTGATGAAGTTCTTTTTTGAAGATGTGGGCTACGTTGAGATCGCAGGTTCGCCGGGCGTGGACGGGATATCGACTCGCTGTGAGCCCAGGAAGGAATAAAGAGAAATATAGATGTAGGCGAGGAATGGGACGCTGTAGGCGAGAGCATAGCTGTGCAATTTATCTGAAATCAGGCCCATGATTGGGGTAAGAACGGCGCCGCCGACAATGGCCAAGACCAAAAAGGAACCACCGAGTTTCGTATTTGGGCCGAGCCCCTTCAGACCGAGCGCGAAGATGGTAGGGAACATGAGGGACATGAAGAAGCTGGTGAGGAAGACGCACCAGATGCCAACCCAACCAGGCCGGAGAACTCCGATGGACACCAAGGCCATGTTCGCCAAGGCGTAGAAACCCATAAGGCGGCTGGGTGAAATGAAGCGCATCAAATAGGCAGAAACGAAGCGGCCGACGCCGAATGCGGCAAGAGTGCCGATGAGGAAATACCCGGCAGTTTTTTCTGGCTTGTGGGCGTACTCCTGAACGTAAGGAATGAAATAGCTCCATGTGCCGACCTGGGCGCCGACGTAGAAAAACTGCGCGACTACGGCGAGCAGAAAATGCCTTTGACGGAGGAGTTGGCGTGCGCTGCCGTGATCGCCATCGGCGGCTTCGTTTTCGCTGGAGATGGCCGGGAATTTGGTGCGGAGAATGAGAAACGCCCAGACTATCGCGACGGTGCCGAGGACGAGGTAAGGCCGGACCACGCGCAGTACTTCGAACTGAAGGTAGGCCTGATACGTGTGATCGGCCTGACGTGCGGCGATTTGCTCGGCAGTCAGTTCGACACCAGAAAAAATGAAGACCGTGCCGATCAGCGCTCCGGTCATGGCGCCGAAAGGGTTGAAGGCCTGCGAAAAATTCAGACGGCGCTCTGAGGTGTCCGGATCGCCAAGCTGGGTGATGAATGGATTGGAAGCCGTTTCCAGGAAGGAGAGGCCACTGGCAATGACAAAGAGAGCAAATAAGAAGAACGAATAGCTGCTTTGCAGCGCAGCGGGCCAGAACAAGAAACAGCCGGAAGCCAGGAGCAGGAGGCCGACGATGAAGCCCGGTTTGTAGCCCACGCGTTTCATGAAGAGGGCTGCGGGAATAGCCGGGAGAAAATAGCCCAGATAGAAAGCAGTCTGCACGAGGCTGGCCTGAAAGCGAGAGATGGCGAAGGACTTCATGAAGTGGCGGATGAGGACGTCGTTTAAGTTATTGGGGATGCCCCAGAGGAAAAAAAGCACGGTGACGAGAATGAAGGGAACGATTTGGCCAGCGGGAAATAAAGAATGGCGAGCGGAAGGCACGGTTTTTCTTTCGGAGCTTTCGAGTTGATGCTTGGCCATCGTCCGTCATCTCCTGTTACTGTCGAGAGACCACTGTGAACGCGGAACAAACTGACGCGTTTCTCTCCATCAGTCGAGTTGCACCATGATTTTCGTAAACTTCAAGGGATTGGAGCTCCAAGCTTCAAGGGTATGCGGAGCGTCGTCGAGTGAAACGATCGTACCGACAGCTTCTTCGACGGGAAACTTGCGCTCCTTGAGCATTTGGATCACGGTGTGAAAATCCTCCGGCACTGCGTTGCGCGAACCGAGAATGTCGAGTTCCTTTTGCACGAAGAGTTTCGTTTCGTAGGCGACCGGTTCTTTGGCGTAGCCGATGTAGACGACACGTCCGGTGAATGCGACTTCCTCGACAGCGGCGCGAAACGTTTGAGGATGGCCGACGGCTTCGATGATGACGTCTGGTCCGCGGCCATCCGTGAGTTCCATCAGCTGATCATGGAGCGGAGATTTGGTGGAGTTCACGATGTGAGTGGCGCCGGCTTTTTTGGCGAGCTGAAGCTTATCATCGCCGAGGTCAACAGCGATGGTGGTGGCGCCGGCAAAATGGGAGGCGGCGATGGCGCCGAGGCCCACGCCACCGCAGCCGAAGATGGCGACCTTGTCGGCGGAAGTTACGCGGCCTCTGGCAACCGCGTGAAAACCTACCGTGAGCGGCTCCACGAGGCAGAGCTCTTTGATCGTAAGCGCGGCCGGATAGAGTTTTTCAGGGGGCATGGTGATGTATTCGGTCAGCGCACCATCGCGCTGGACGCCGAGGGTCTCGTTGAACGCGCAGGCATTGGGACGACCGCGGAGGCAGGTGGAGCATTTTCCGCAATTCGTATACGGAGACATGGTGACATTTACACCGGCGGCGAGTGCCGGAAACGAAGAGGTTCCTTCAACGATTGTCGCTGCAATTTCGTGGCCGGGGATTCGCGGAAACTGGACCATGGGGTTTTTGCCACGGAAGGAATTCAAATCACTGCCGCAGAGGCCGACCATGCGGACGCGGAGCAAGATTTTTGGGTGATCGACCTCAGGCTGGGGAACAGACTCGATGGAGGCCACGCCCGGCTGTTTGATGATGAGTGCTCGCATGATTTGCGAATTCATGCTTTGCGGCTCAGAGAGTAAACTTCGCTCGCCACGCCGCCAAGAATCATTTCCTGCTCCGCACTGGGCAACCGAGCGATGAATTCGCGCAGAGTGGAAAACCATGTTTGATACGTAGCCGCCAAAAGGCAGACTGGCCAGTCCGAACCGGCCATCAGGCGTTTGGGGCCGAAGGCGTCCAAGACTACCTCGAAATAAGGCAACAGGTCCGGAAGGCTCCATTGCGCCCAGTGCGCTTCGGTCACCATACCGGACAGCTTGCAAAAAACATTTTCTCTGCGCGCTAGTTCGCGAATGTTTGTTCGCCAGGGTTCGAGAACGCGGTCACGGATGCGGGGCTTGGCGATGTGATCCAAGACGAAGACCTGGGCGGGATGGCGGTCCACGAAGGAAATAGCGGCGGGCAGTTGACACTCGAAGATCAGAATGTCGTAGACGAGGCCGTAACGTTTGAATAGCGCGATACCCTCGTTGAAATTCTGACGCAGCAGAAAGGCATTGTCGGGTTCGTCCTGAACAACATGGCGGAAGCCTTTTAATTTCTGAAAACGGTGAAAGCGTTCGAGGACTTGCGGAAACTCGGGACTGGCGATGGGCGCCCAGCCTACGACTCCTCGAATAATGGGAAATTCTTGAGCGAAGTCCAGAAGGGATTGAGTCTCTTCCAGCGTTTGCCTTGCTTGAACGGCGATGCTGCCATGAATTCCGGAAGAAGAGAGAGCCTGCTGGAGATCTTGCGGAAGAAAATCTCTGGCTACAGGCGCCATATTCCCGGCAATCCAGCCGTACTCCTCCTTCGAATAGCGCCAGAGGTGGTGGTGGGCGTCGATTCGGTCAATCATGGTCGTCGAGAATCAAAGAAGACAAATTCGAGCTGAGGGCTAGAGAGGCGGACGAGCTGGGGCCTCGATGATTGGCACACATAATGTGTGTGGTACACGCGGGGAAGAATCGCATTTACGACGATGCTATGTCGAGAGCATTCCACAGCTAGCGCAACTGGAGACTTACTTTCTCGGCAGGCAATTATTGTTGCCAGCCGCCGCCGAGCGCTTGATAGAGCTGAACGAGTGCGAGGAGTTCGTTGGCCTGGGCTTGAGCGAGATTGAGCTCGGCGGTGAAGTAATTGGTTTCGTTCGTGAGAACCTCGAGGTAGCTGGCCACTCCACCTTTGTAGCGAACATTGGAAAGATGCGCGGCGCCCTGGGCGGAGGCGGTGAGAAGTTCCTGCTGCTCGCGAAATTCCCGGAGTTTGCGATAACCGATCAGGGCGTCGGAAACTTCGCGGAAGGACTGCTGGATGGTTTGCTGATACGAAAGCACAGCTTCCTGTTCCTGGGCTTCGGCGAGCCGGACGCCAGAACGAATTCTGCCAGCGGTGAAAATGGGCTGAGTAAGAGAGCCAGCGAAACTCCAGAGACCCGCCGAGCCCGCGAAAAGGCGCGCGAGGGCATCGCTTTGGAAGCCACCTGCGCCGGTCAGCGAGATCTGAGGATAGTAGGCGGCGCGGGCGACACCGATTTGGGCGTTGGCGGCAATGAGAACCTGTTCGGACTGGCGGATATCGGGACGACGCTCGAGAAGCTCCGAGGGAATGCCCGCCGGAACCTCGGGGGGATGAGGTTGCTCGGTTAAGGGCAGGCCTCGGGTGATCGGGCCCGGGTTGTTTCCCAGCAGGGTGCTGAGGAGATTTTCCTGTTGCTGAATGCGGCGCTCGAGGTCGGGAATTTCTTCGCTTGCCGTGTAGACAAGCTGTTCGGCTTGGCGAACGTCCAGCTCGGATGTATTGCCATGATTGGCGAGGACGGAAGTGAGGCGAAGAGATTCGCGGCGGGCGGTGAGAGTGGTCTGGGAAAGTTCCATCTGAAGATCGAGAGCGCGGAGCTGGAAGTACGCGGAGGCTACGCTGGAGACGAGGGAGCTGATGACGGCGCGGCGACCCCACTCCGTGGCGAGGAGAGAGGCGCGAGCGGCTTCCGTGGCGCGGCGATATTGTCCCCAGAAGTCGAGTTGCCAGGCGGCGGAAAGAGTTAATTGTCCTGTGGATTGCTCAATCGCGGGAAAGACAATAGTTTGCGGGGTGCGCTGCGCGGAAAGATCTGCGCCGCCGCTGACGTTGGGGAATTGATTGGAACGCGTGATGCCTAATTGCGCTTGGGCCTGGAGGACGCGGGTGGCGGCGATGCGGAGATCGTAATTCTGCTGGATTGCTGTGCGGATCAGGGATTGCAGTTGCTCATCGCGGAAGACGTCCCACCATTTTTGATCACCTAGCGACGCGGCTTCGGCTTTGGAGGCTTCGGGAGATGCGGCGCGGAACTCCGTTGGGACGGTAGCGGCGGGGCGTTTGTAGTCAGGTCCCACAGTGCAACCGGAGAGCAGCAAGGCGATGAGGAGCGATGCGAGGAGAGATCTCATTTTAATCGTCTCCTCCGGCTGGACTTGGACGCGGAGGGGCGGTTGCGGCGACCAGGGCGGCGCGGCCTGCTTTCCCTAAGGAGAGGCGCT
The DNA here is from genome assembly GCA_035258025.1 of Candidatus Acidiferrum sp. Classification (GTDB taxonomy): domain Bacteria; phylum Acidobacteriota; class Terriglobia; order Acidiferrales; family UBA7541; genus Acidiferrum. The sequence continues at coordinate 6,142 of DATEWL010000034.1, forward strand.
CGACTACGTAAAAAACAGCGGGAATAAAGAAGATGCCGAGGGCGCTGGCGGCGAGCATGCCACCGATGACGGCGGTGCCCATGATTTGACGTGCTACGGAACCTGCGCCGCTGGCGGTCCAGAGAGGGACGCAGCCGAGGATGAAAGCGAAGGAGGTCATAAGAATGGGGCGCAGGCGCAAACGGGCGCCCTCGAGAGCGGCATCGACGAGCGGCTTGCCGTGCTCGTATTCGTCCTTGGCAAATTCGACGATGAGGATGGCGTTTTTGGCGGCGAGACCGATGAGCATAACCAGGCCGATTTGCGAGTAGACGTCGTTTTCGATCTGCACCATGTAGGTGGGGAGAAATGCGGATAGCAAGACGCGGCGCAACCAGAGGACGAAGAAAGCGCCGAAGACTGCGACGGGAGTGCTGAGAAGGACGCTGAAAGGCAACGTCCAGCTTTCATAAAGCGCGGCGAGAATCAGAAAGACGAAGAGGAGAGAAAAGGCGAAAACCGCTGAGGCGGGAACGCCTTGCTGAGCTTTTTTCTCCTGGAAGGACATGCCCAGGTAGTCGTAGCCCATTTCGCGGGGCATGGTTTGGTCGAAGACCTCTTCCATGGCGGCCATGGCCTGGCCTGCGCTGAAACCCGGAGCCGCGGCACCGTTGATTTGGGCGGCGCGGTACTCGTTGAAGCGCATGGTGAATTCGGGACCGGGGCGCGATTCAAATCTTGTGACGGCGGCGAGTGGAACCATTTCACTCTTAGCATTTTTGACGAAGAATTGGCCAACATTTTCAGCGCGTGTGCGATAGGCGCCTTCCGCCTCAATGTAGACCTGCCACTGACGACCGAAACGATTGAAATAGTTGATGAAAAGGCCGCCCATGAAGGCCTGCAGAGTCTGGTAGACATCTCGGACGGCGACACCTTGCTTGATGACTTTGTCGCGGTCAACGTCGACGAATTGCTGCGGGACGCTGGGGAGGAAGGTGGTGCTCACGTTGGCGATTTCCGGACGTTTGCGCGCGGCGGCGAGAAACTTATTTAGATTGTCGGCGAGGAATTCGACATCGTTGCCGGCGCGATCTTCCAGGGCGAACGTGAAGCCGCCGGAAGTGCCGACGCCAGGGATGGCGGGAGGCGAGAATGAAAAGGCGATGCCTTCGGGAATCTTGCTGAGTTCGCGATTGATGTTCTGTTTGATTTGCTGGAACTGTTCATTGCGGGTTTTGCGCTCGTCCCAGGGCTTCAGGGTGACAAAGAAGAAGCCGTTGTAGCTGGTGCGAACGAA
>DATEWL010000035.1:0-4181 GCA_035258025.1 Candidatus Acidiferrum sp.
GGCCGACGCGCCGGCATCGCCAGATTCTCGCCTTCGCGAACGAAATTCAATCCTTCGGTGTCTTTGTTCCAGTCGATGCACACCAGGTCTCCCAGGTGCACCTGCTCGGTTGCCAGCAGGTTCGCCAGAGGATAGACCACATGCCGCTCGATCGCCCTCTTCAGGTGACGGGCTCCGTAGCGCTGGTCGGTTCCTTCCTGCAACAAGAACTCTCTGCCAGCCGCCGTCACTCGGAACAAGAACTGGCCCTTGGCCGTTTCCAAAACTCGCTGCTGCACTTGACCCAGTTCGATCTCGAGTACTTCTTCCAGCTGTTCCCGTCGCAAGGGATGGAAGACCACCACCTTATCCAGCCGGTTCATAAATTCCGGTGAAAACTTCCTGCGCGCCGCTTCCACTGCCGTCCGCTCAACTTTTTGGTCAAGTCCCGCGGCCGGTTTGTCTTTTGGCTGCACGAAGCCCATTCCGCCTTGCATTAATTCCGAAATCTCTCCCCCGCCCAGGTTCGACGTCAGGAAAATCACCGTCTGCGACAAATCCACTCGGCGGTTGTCGCCCAGGGTGAGCGTCGCCTTATCAAGCATTCCCAGCAGTAACTGCCAAAGGGCATCGGACGCCTTTTCAATTTCATCGAAGAGCAAAAAGCTCAGCTTCAGCTTCTCCGTATGGCTTGCCGCCAAAGCCTCCTGGGTTATCAACGGGTGAGTCTCACGGTGTCCCAAATATCCTGGAGGCGAACCAATTAGCTTCGCTATCTCATGCGAGTGCTGGAATTCCGCGCAATCCACCTTGATTACGGCGCGCGCATCTCCAAACAGAATCTCCGCAGCCGCTTCCACGATTCGCGTCTTGCCCGAGCCGGTCGGACCGAGAAACAGCAGGTTTCCCACCGGGCGTCCCGGTGAGTTCAATCCCGCGCAGAAGACCTGATACAGGTCCACCAGCGCCTGAACCCCTTCCGATTGTCCGACGATCTTCGAGCGCAGAGCTCCTTCGAAGTCCCGGCTGTCGGTGCTGCGAATGCTTGGATCCAGTTGCTGTCTGGCGGCGCTTTTCATGTCATCGTTCCTTCCGCGTTCAGCTGACCAAGACGCGTCATGCGTCTCAGCCATGCGCTTGCAGGAAATAGAGCATGGGAACTGCCAATCCCCGCCCTCGCCTTCGCCGTCGCAAACTGGTACAAACTCAACGACATACAAGTGTTGCAATTATGGAAACTGTCTCACGCCGTGAGACAGTGTTTCATCTGTGTTCAAAGTGAGAGGATGAAACAGTTTCTGTCAGCCTGCAAACGACAAAAAGGGGCGCAGCCAGTTCGACGCGCCCCCAATTTCAGCGTAAGTGATTGTTTTCTCTACCGTTCCGTCTTTTTCCGTCCCTGAGGAGCAGCCGCAGGAGCCACTGACGGCTGCGCCGCCCGCAATTTTCTCTCTGCAACGACCACTTCGGGGGGTGGATCTGCCGTCTTGCCGTCTTTAGCTTCCGCCGCTGCCGCAAGTTGCCCAATCTGGGGCACTGCAGGCGTCACTAGAGCCCCTTCACCTTCTCTAGCGAACGTTAGTCCTTTGTGGGTGCGATCCCAATCGATGCACACCAGGTCTCCCAGATGCACTTGCTCGGTAGCCAGCAGATTCGCCAGCGGATACACCACGTACCGCTCAATGGCCCTCTTTAGGTGACGAGCTCCGTAGCGTTGATCCGTTCCCTCTTGCAGCAAGAACTCTCTTCCGGCTGCCGTTACACGGAACAAAAACTGCCCTTTCGCCGTCTCCAACACCCGCTGCTGTACCTGGCCAAGCTCAATCTCAAGTACTTCTTCAAGTTGTTCCCGCTGTAAGGGGTGGAACACCACCACTTTGTCCAGCCGGTTCATGAACTCGGGTGAAAACTTCCTGCGCGCAGCTTCCATCGCTGTCCGCTCGACCTTTTCGTCTAATCCTGTGGCTGGCGTATCCGCAGGTTGAACGAAGCCCATCCCTCCATGCATCAATTCCGTAATCTCTCCGCCGCCCAGGTTCGACGTCAGGAAGATTACCGTCTGCGACAAGTCCACCCGACGGTTGTCACCCAGCGTGAGCGTCGCCTTATCCAGCATGCCGAGCAGCAACTGCCACAAGGCATCGGACGCCTTTTCAATTTCGTCAAACAGTAAGAAGCTCAGTTTCAGCTTGTCGGTATGGCTCTTGGCCAGTTCTTCTTGCGTGATCAAAGGATGCGTTTCCCGGTGCCCCAAATACCCCGGAGGCGAGCCAATCAATTTAGCAATCTCGTGGGAGTGCTGAAACTCCGCGCAATCCACCTTGATGACCGCGCGCGCGTCTCCAAACAGAATCTCCGCCGCGGCTTCCACGATGCGTGTCTTGCCCGAGCCCGTCGGTCCCAACAGAAGGAGGTTCCCCACCGGCCGCCCCGGCGAGTTCAATCCCGCGCAGAAGACTTGATACAGGTCTACGAGCGCCTGCACCCCTTCCGCTTGTCCGACGATCTTCGAGCGCAGCGCGGTCTGAAATTCAATCGTCGTGTTGCTGCGCAAATTTGGATCGAGTGGGAGTATCTGGGCGCTCATGGTCTCCTCCTAGCGGCCATGCATTCGCAGGGTCGCAGTGCTGAAACGTCCCCGCTTCCGGTCAAACTGAGTGAGTTTTACCTGAAGTGTGGATTGCAAAAGCCGAAGTTGCACTAACAGCTCTCGCGCCACCGTGGGCGTTTCAGAAATCCGCAGGAGAGGCGGAAAGAGGTCCGCCAGTTCGAGGTTCAGCGCTCGCAGGTTGGATACGAGCTTTTGGATCGCCGGAGAGGTGCCATCGGCCAGATCCACTTGACTATTCATCTGTTCCCGCAGAGCCCGCCAATTCAGCTCTACGAACGGATGTTTCTTGGAAACTTCCTTCACCACCGCGTCCGTAATCCGTGCGCGTTCCCCAAGCCGCGCAAGATGCAGTTGCCGCACTTTTCCACCGCGGCGCACATTGTGCACCAAATAAAACGAATTCCCTTTCCGGCGGACAAAAGCCATGACATCACCTCGAGTCATTGACAGTGCCCGTAGTGTACTTTCGTTCCACTACGCCGTCAATGAACGATCCGTACTAGCCCAAACGATTGTTTTGCATCGGTAACGCGTACAACGTATCGGGTTTTCTCCACAATCGTTCATTACTTTTTTCGCTTTGTTTCATCGATTCCATGCATCAACGTTTTTCTCTTCACTGTCTTCTCTTACTTACTTAGATGCGCGGCGCAGTAATTTGATTGTCAGGCTACTAATTCGCAGCTGGTTAAACTACTTACTCGCCGGTGCTCACTCCATTCAATCCCTCACTTTATATAACCCTGGAGCGCCCATTATTATTCTCTTGTTGCGCTTCTTGCCTGCTTTTAGGATGTCTGGCGAACATGTATAAGAATCTGCTCGGGCCCCAATGGGTTGTTCGTTGCAAGGAGCCGATCTCCTGTGTCTTTTGATTCCGTTTACAAGCTCGTGAAACAAATTCCCCGCGGCCGGGTTCTAACTTATGGAGCCCTCGCTAAAGCCTTGCGCCTTCCCGGTGGCGCACGCACCGCCGGCCGCGCCATGGGCGCCACTCCTTCCGGAAAGGGCATCCCCTGGCACCGCGTCCTCGGCGCCAACGGCAAAATCCTGATCCGCGAACCTTACGCCTCCCTCCAAAAAAAGCTCCTCGAATCCGAAGGCATTCCCGTGGTCGAATCCCGCATCAACGTAAAAAAACATCTCTGGATTCCGCCGCGCAAGAAATCATCTGCTGCCAAGAAAACCCGCGCGTCCATTGCCCCTCGATGAGTGAGGTGTGTCATGATGGGCACCAAATCTATACTCAATAAGGAGGAATCGTTCCATGCTCCAGAGCAATCATAGATTAGGATTCGCCGCGCTGCTCGCCGCAGCCCACTTCGCTCTCTCGTTCTCCACAGCCGCACAACAAGTCCCGCAGCAACTCCAGCCGCCCGCGGGCGAACAGCTTCTTCTCCGGGTCCATGCGAAGGGCGACCAGATCTACATTTGCAAGGAAGGCGCTACGGAATTCTCGTGGGGGCTGAAAGCTCCCGACGCCCAGCTCTTTGACAAAGACGGCAAGCCTTTCGGCAAACATTTCGCCGGGCCTTCCTGGGAAGCGAACGATGGCAGCCGCGTCACCGGCAAAGCCGTTGCCAACGTGCCT
>DATEWL010000036.1:0-10564 GCA_035258025.1 Candidatus Acidiferrum sp.
AGCCGGGGAAGTCTCTGCGGGCAAAATGGCGCGGAATCTGGGCTGGGTTTATCTGGGGAATCTGGCGGGAAGTCTGTTTTATGGCGTGCTGTTCTACCTGGCAGTGACGAACTGCGGCAGTACGGGAAGCGGGCCGATCGGCGAATTGATGAAAGCGGCGGCGCAGAAGAAAACCCTTGGGTATATGGCGCTGGGTCTCGGTGGATGGGAAACCGCATTCATCAAAGGAGTCTTGTGCAACTGGATGGTGACCCTGGGGGCGGTTTTGGCGATGGCCTCGCGCTCGATGGTCGGGAAAGTAGTGGCCATGTGGCTGCCGATCATGACGTTTTTTGCGCTTGGGTATGAGCATTCGATCGTGAACATGTTTTTGATTCCGACGGGGAAACTGTTTGGTGCGCCGGTTTCCTTGCGGCAGTGGTGGATCTGGAATCAGATCCCGGTAACGTTGGGGAATTTTGTCTCTGGTGCTGTGCTTACCGGACTTGCGCTTTACGTGACAAACGCTCCCAAGAAATCTACGACATTGGAAATTCCATTGGGCACCGTGGAACCAGCGCAGGTGGCCATGGGACAAGCGGCCGAGGCCGACTAGAAATGTCTTTATAGTTTTGCAGAGTTTGTGCAAGAAGAGCGGATGGAGGGTCATGACGCGAGAGTTTGAAAGCAATTCGGTCGCGACAGCACGCACAGAGTCCAATCAGAGCGTCCGCACTGCGAATGCGGTCGAGGGTTATAAGGCCTCGATGGATGGCGACGGGCTGCGCATCCTGGAGCACCTGCCGCAGATCATTGAGCGGGGCGCGGAATCGCTTACACCGGCGGAAAAGGAATTGTTGAAGTGGGTGGGAGTTTTCTACCGCAGGCCGACGCCAGGCAAGTTCATGATGCGCATTCGCATGCCGAACGGTTTTGTGAAGAGCGAACAACTGCGCACAATAGCAGAGCTTTCGCGGCGGATCGGCAATAGCGTTCTGGACATTACGACGCGTCAGCAAGTCGAGTTGCGCGGATTCACGCTGGACAGCATTCCGGCGATTTGGGAAAAGCTGGCTGGCGTGGACCTGGGTTCGCTCCAAACGGGCATCGATAACGTGCGGAACATCAATGGGTGCGCACTGGCGGGACTGACGCCGCACGAATTGTTTGACGCGTCGCCTGTGGTACAGGAGTTGGATCGCATCATCGTTGGAATCAAGGGAAATCCGGAGTTCACGAACTTGCCGCGCAAGTTCAACATTACTGTGACTGGTTGCATGGATAACTGCACGCATAACGAGTCGCAGGATATAGCGCTGATTCCCGCAAAGAAGGGTGGGCGAGCCGGGTTTAACATCCTAGTTGGCGGAAAGATGGGCTCCGGAGGATTCACCATCGCTTCGCCGCTAAATGTTTTTGTCGAGATTTTCCAAGCGGCGCGCGTTGTCGTCGAGCTGATCAAAATTCACAGGGATCATAGCCCACGCGAGGCGCGTTCGAAATGCCGGTTCGCTTTTCTCATTGAAAAATGGGGGATCCCGAGATTGCGAGCGGAGCTTACCTCGCGTTTGGGGCATGAGCTCCCGTTTCAGGGAAGAGATATGCGAACTTCCTATCATGCCGATCATCTCGGGCTCACCGCGCAAACGCGGGCCAGGGTTGTGGCCGTGGGGCTCTGCGTTCCAACCGGCAGAGTCAATCCAGAGCAGGTGGATGAACTGGCACGTCTTGCGGACGTCTATGGGGCCGGTGAGATTCGGCTGACGACCGGGCAGAACGCAATTATTCCCAATGTGGCCCGCGAGCGCGTGCCACAACTTTTGCAGGAACCCTTGCTCGAGCAATTCTCGCCTCGGCCGTCACCCTTTGTGCGCGGACTGGTTGCTTGCATCGGCACCGATTACTGCAATCTGGCGCTTATCGAAACGAAAAGCCGCGCGACGGCGCTTTCGCAGGCGCTGCATGAAAAAATGGGTCCGGGAGGGAATCCACTGACGATTCATTGGTCTGGCTGCCCGGCCGGCTGTGGGAACCACGAAGCCGCGGATATTGGTCTTCGCGGGTTTAAGACAAAAATAGACGGGAAAATTGTTGATGCAGTGGCGGTCTATGTCGGCGGCCGGACGGGCCCTCACGCTGTTGCAGGCAAGGAGATCTTGGCGACCGTGCCATGCGATGAAGCGTTTCCAGAAGTGATGGCAGATATCATCCAGTCGTACCGCCTTGAAAATGAATATGGGGAGCCCGGGAGTTTGGCCGATCCGTTTTTCACGGCCGCGGCGACGGTAGGATTGGCTTCCTGGCGGAGTTCCGTGCCGTACGCAGCTTCCGCCGGCGCAGATTAATCACAACTTGCCCTTCGTGTTTCGCCAAAGTCCAACACTCCGAGTTCAGGGGCATCCGAGGTATAGTCAGCGAGCGGAGCACTGGAAATGCCTGTCACGAATTTTCACGGATTGACAGTACTGACGCTGGAGAGCCGACGGGGACAAGAAATGAGCCGGCTGATAGAAACGTACGGCGGCAAACCAGTGCATGCGCCGGCGATGCGTGAGGTACCTCTCTCTTCAAACTCCAAAGCTCTGAGATTTGCTGACGCGTTATTCGAAGGAAAATTCGACGCGGTGGTGTTTCTGACCGGAGTCGGCGCGCGTGCGCTTTCGACGGTGATAGAGGGTGTGCATCCGGCGGAGAAGTTTCTCGGGGCGTTGAGGAAGGTCTCTGTTATCGCGCGCGGGCCAAAACCCGTCGCTGTTCTGAGGGAATGGAAAGTGCCGGTGGCGCTAGCCGCGCCGGAACCAAATACGTGGCACGAAGTGCTGCAGGCTATTGACGACAACAAACTGGATTTGCGCGGCAAACAGGTTGCCGTACAAGAATACGGTATTTCCAACCCGGAATTGCTGGAAGGATTGCGTAAGAGAGGGGCTAACGTTACGCCCGTGCCGATCTATCAATGGGAATTGCCTGCGAATACGGCGCCGCTGCGGGCGGCGGTGGAGGAAGTGATCGCGGGGCGGATCGGCGTGGCGCTGTTTACGACCAGCGTGCAAATCCATCATCTTTTCCAGATTGCCGAACAAGACGCAAAGAACGTTGCTCTCAAGGCGGGCATGGAGCGCGTGGTGAAGGCTTCGATTGGGCCGACCACTTCGGAAACCCTGCGCAGTTACGGATTGCTGGTTGATCTGGAGGCTTCTCACCCCAAGATGGGATTTCTCGTGAAGGAAGCTGCGGAACAGTCGGCTACATTGTTTCAGAAGATTCAATCGCGTATCCAATGATTCAGATGGAATGGGACTTACGAGGCGAAAATGGAACCGGCGTTCGCCGATGGTCGTGTTTCCCGGCGGTGTGGGGAGTGGCTGGTGTTATCTGAGAGATATGCGTGATCGGATTTGGCTCGGGAGGCGGATACGGGGACGAGTGAGAAGGTTGCAAGGCTAGGTAAAAAGAAAGCGGTGAGGACAATGCGCGCAAGCGGGACATTTGAGGTAAAGGTGAACGTTCAGAAGGCGGACAACAAGGAAGCGGAAAGTGCAAAGCTTGGGAGGATGTCGCTTGATAAGCAGTTTCATGGGGAGTTGGAAGCGACGAGCGCGGGCGAGATGTTGAGCGTGGGAACGGAGGTTAAAGGATCGGCGGGGTACGTGGCAATAGAGCGAGTGAACGGAACATTGCACGGACGCGCGGGCACATTCGCGCTGCAACATAGCGGCACAATGACGCGTGGAGAACCGCAGTTGAGCGTCACGGTGGTGCCGGACTCTGGGACCGGGGAGTTGGTGGGCCTCGCGGGAAAGATGACGATCAAGATCGCCGAGGGGAAGCATTTCCACGAGTTCGAATACACGCTGCCTGAGACTCCCTAAGGATTTAGAACCCGGCAAGATTTTGCGGGTCGAGGGCGGGAGACGGCGCGGCGAACGATTTGGAATAAAATCTGGTGGCTCGTAAAAAAGAAGGCCCGATTTATGGTCGGGCCTCCCGGTTTTGTTGAGTAAGTCGAGGTGGCTACCTAGCTGCGGCGACGGCTTTGGCGCGGCCGAGTTCGGGAACGACGCCGAGCTGTTGCATGAGGCCCAACGCATCCCAATTGACATAGCCCTCGAACATTTTGCCGTTCGTGAAGCGGGCGATGCTTACGCCGGTGATGTTGAATTGCTTGTTTGTTGGGGCGATTCCGTTGAGTTCGCCTTTATGGGTACCACGGCAAGACCAACGAGCCACAACTGTTTCGCCTTCGGCAATGAGGTCCTCGACCGTGAAACGAACGTCGGGGAAGGCATTGCGGTAAAGAGTAACTCTCTTCTTCTCAGCTTCGGGGCCGCGACCGACATCGGGCGTGGAACTGTCGTGGTGAGTGTACGCAGGCGCGATGAGCTCGTCTGTGACTTGCACGTGGCCTTTGTTCCAAACTTCTTCGAACAAACGACGGACGTTAGTTTTGTTTTGTTCAGACATGATGAATCTCCTTTTTATGAAAACACGAACTACCTTCTCGCACGAAGCGAGCTGGCTTGAACGATGTGACCTGAGACCGCTGGCGTCTGGGTGTGTAAACCTGTACGTCGAACAGGAGGTAGGGCCCCGCGCGAGGAAACAATAAAGAACCTGATAGGTTCTGCCCTGTTGGCGCTCGATGCGGAGCTTGTCCCTATAAAGAAACTGCGAATGGACTGAGAAGCGGGAGTCTCGCCTCAAACAGCGAAACCACGACTCATAGTGTTCTTTGCGGAGAGGTGTGTCAAGGACATTCGAAAGTTTCTTTTTCGGGAAAAGAGTGTTGATCGGGCGAAGGAAAAGAATGAAATGAGATTACGCTGCAGCCCCGTCATTGATTCGGGTCGAATGATTGCGCAGTTGGAAATTGCCGCGCTCCCAGGGATGGATATTTTTCTACAATACGGCTTGATGGTATTTCACTATGGACATTCATGAGGTGGAGGCGCCGTGCCCGGAATTAGCGGAACGCGTCATCGGGAGGAACCGCAATGATCGAGAATCGCTCTTTGCCCACTGACACCCTGCTGCCGCACATCGAGTATAAGGACCTTGCCGAAGCGATTGAGTGGTTGGGCAAGGCATTCGGTTTCAGAGAGCACTACCGTTATGGGGAGCCGTTGAGCGGGGCGCAGGTGCATCTCGGCAAGGCGTGGATCATGGTCCATCAGGCGGAAGAAGGTTGCGCGAGTCCCGCAGAGCTCGGGTATGGAACGCAGAGCTTGACGGTGTTCATCGACGATGTGGAAATGCATTTTGGGATAGCGAAAGCCGCGGGGGCGAAGATTCTGGAGGAGCCGCACGAGACTGTATATGGCGAATTCCAGTACGCGGCCGAAGACCTCGATGGGCACCTTTGGCTGTTTTCGCGGCACGCGCGGGACTTGAGCCCGGACGAATGGGGAGCCACGGTTGCGAAAGATGAGGGCATGGCATAGGTGACGGTGAACCGGATCGCGCCCTCTGCATCAGATACTCGAGGAGTGGCTTGGGGTCTCCGTCTGGAAGCAGAGGCTTTTGGATGCGAGGCGCGTCTATAGTACGCTCTCGGCGCCTTCGGAGGAGCGTAATGAAATTGAACATGCGAATGAGAGCGAGTGGGATGACGTGCACGGTGTTGTTTTTGCTCGCGGCGAGGATGCACGCAGCGCCTGTGCCACAGGCGGTTGGCGGAAAATTCGAGGTGTCGTTTCCTGCGTCGGCGCATGCGGGAGCGATCACGGGACGTATGTTCGTGGTGGTCAGCACGAAGGACAAGCCGGAGCCGCGGCTACAGGCAGGAAGCTGGGGCGACTCGGGGCCGTTCTACGGCGTTGACGTGAACGAGCTGGCACCGGAGCAGAGTGCGGTGATTGATGGGAGCACTTTGGGCTCGCCTGTGCGGAGTTTGCGTGACATTCCCGCTGGTGATTATTACGCGCAGGCCCTGGTGAACATTTATACGGAGTTTCATCGCGCGGACGGGCACACGGTTTGGCTGCATATGGACCAGTGGGAGGGGCAACATTTCAATCGTTCGCCAGGGAATTTGTATAGCGAAGTGCAGAAGGTACATTTGGACCCGGCGGCGGGTTACGACATCAAGCTGAGTTTGACGAAGGAAATTCCTCCCGCGCAGGTGCCTGCGGATACGGCTTGGGTGAAGCACATCAAGATTCAGAGCGAGATGCTGACGAAGTTCTGGGGACACCCGATGTACATCGGGGCGATTGTGCTTTTGCCGAAGGGTTACGACGAGCATCCCAACGCGCACTATCCGGTGATTTACGAAGAAAACCACTTCAGCCTGAGGCCGCCGCTGAGATTTACGGAGGAAGATCAGCCCGTCAGCGCGGAGATGCGAACGCGGCTGGCGGACCTGAACATCGAGACAGGCCGCGAGTTTTTTCAGTCTTGGACGTCGGATAATTTTCCGCGAATGATCGCGGTGACGTTTCAGCATCCGACGCCGTATTACGACGATTCGTATGCGGTGAACTCAGTGAACAACGGGCCTTACGGTGACGCGCTGGTGAAGGAGATGATTCCGTATCTTGAGGCGCATTTCCGGATGATTCCAAAGCCGTATGCGCGAGTGTTGACGGGCGGCTCGACCGGCGGGTGGGAATCGCTGGCGGCGCAGGTGTTTTATCCGGATTTTTTCGGCGGGACTTGGACTCTTTATCCTGACTCGATTGATTTTCGGCGGTATGGGTCGGTGAACGCGTACGAAGACGACAATGCGTTTTTTGAGCCGGGGCATACTTGGGTTCAGGTACCTCGGTACATCATGCGGACTGCGGAGGGACAGCCGGAGATTACGATCAAACAGTTCAGCGAGATGGAAGATGTTTTGGGCAGTCATAATCGCTCGGGGGAGCAGATTGAAATTTGGGACGCGGCTTATGGCCCGATTGGAGACGATGGGTATCCGAAGCCGCTGTGGGACAAGAAGACAGGCAAGATCGATCACAGCGTGGCGATCTACATGCGCGACCACGGGTACGACTTGAGCTACAACCTGCGAACGAATTGGGCCACGCTTGGGCTGAAGCTGCGGGGAAAGATCCATGTGTACGTGGGCGACATGGACAATTTTTACTTGAACTTGGCGGTGTACAAGCTGGAAGAGGCGATGAAAGAGCTGAAGGATCCGCCTTGCGATTGCGATTTTCAGTATGGACGTCCCATGAAGGGCCATGGGTGGCAGCCGACTTCCAATGCGAATTTGGTGAAATGGATGGCGGAGCACATTACTAAGAATGCGCCGAGTGGCGAGGACACGGCCGGCTGGCATTATTGAGATTGAGAAAGAGAAAAGCAGATTCCTCGTTTCGCGCGGAATGACATTTTGATTGTGGTGGACGCGGGGTGGCGTGATTGAGCGATTCACGCGACCTAATCGTGCACTCGTCTGCCTAGCCCTGCTATTCTTTAGGGGCCCAGTTCTGAGGCATAAGCACAGACCATGTTTGAAAATCTGACAGAGAAACTGCAACGGACATTTAAGAATTTGCGCGGGCAGGGGAAGCTCACGGACGAGCACCTGGACGTGGCGCTCGGCGAGATTCGCGAGGCGTTGCTTGAGGGCGACGTGAATGTCGGCGTGGCGGACGAGCTGCTTGCGAATATTCGCAAGCAGGCGCTCGGCAGCGAAGTGATGCTGCAACTCTCGCCGGACCAGCAAGTGGTCAAAGCGGTGCGCGACGAGTTGGTCTCGATGCTTGGGAAGCACGCCAAGCCGTTGTTTGCTTCGAGGCCGCCTTCGGTTTGGATGATTGTTGGACTGCAGGGTTCTGGTAAGACGACAACCACCGGCAAGCTGGCGAAATGGCTTGTGCAGCATGGGCACCGGCCGCTGGTTGTTTCGACTGACGTGTACCGGCCTGCGGCGCGGGAGCAGTTGGCGCAAGTGGCGAAGGCGGTGGGGACGGCGCTGTGGCCTGGGGCGGGGACGGATAAGCCGCTGGAGATTGTTAAGGGCGCTATCCGGGAGGCGAAACTTTCGGCTAGCGATGTGATTTTGGTGGACACCGCAGGGCGTTTGCACATCGACGATGATTTGATGAACGAATTGGCCCTGCTGAAGAAAGAGCTTCAGCCGAGCGAGATTCTGTTTATCGCTGACGCGATGATTGGGCAAGACGCGGTGCGGTCGGCGGGCGAGTTTCACAAGCGGCTCGGACTGACGGGCGTCATCCTGACGAAGCTGGACGGCGATGCGCGCGGCGGTGCGGCGCTTTCGATTGGAAAAGTGACCGGTGCGCCAGTCAAGTTTGTGGGCCTCGGCGAAAAATACGACGCACTAGAGGGATTTTATCCAGAGAGGATTGTTTCGCGCGTGCTGGGCATGGGCGACATCATGTCGCTCATTGAGCGGGCGGAGCAGACGGTTGACAGGAAGGCAGCTGCGGACCTCGAGCGGAAGCTGCGCAAAGAAGGATTCACGCTGGAAGATTTTCGCGACCAGTTGAAACAGATTCGCAAGATGGGGCCGCTGGAGCAGCTTGTGGACATGCTGCCAAAGATGGGGCCGTTGCAGAATTTGCCGAAAGACGCGAAGGTGGATGAGGGGAAATTGAAGCAGGTCGAGGCGATCATCAACTCGATGACGAACCAGGAACGGCAGGACCACAATATTATTGATGGGAAGAGACGGAAGAGAATCGCGAGGGGCAGCGGTACAACCGTGCAGGATGTGAATCAGGTTTTGAAGCAGTACCTGCAGATGCGCACGATGATGAAGCAGTACGGCGCGATGGCGGCGCGAGCGAAGCTGAAGGGATTGGGGAAGCTCGCGGGACTCTCCTGACACGCGGGTTTATTCTTTCGGCTTCAAATTCAAATAGAGATCGGCAGTTTTCAGGGCGAGCCCTTCTGGATCGAGATCGGTGCGATTGCAGAGGATGATGATCGTCAGATGGTTGGCGGTGAAGCGTTCGATGATGGTGCGAAAGCCCATCGTGCTTCCTGTGTGCCACATACGCGGAATTCCCCAGTAGGGATCCAGGAACCAGCCGAAGCCGTAAGAGACGGGCTTGCCGGGATGCAAGTTGTCATCGTTGGGAGCGGTGGGCCGGAGAGTGGGAGAGCCGTTCGCTAATTTTGCAGGAACAAGCGCAGGTGCCATTCCTTCGGAGCTGAGCAGGGTGTGATTTCGCAGGGCGTCGTCCCATTTCGCCAGATCATCGAGATTGGAATAGATACCGCCGTCGCCTAGCGTTGCAGACGTTGAGCTCTGGTCGGTTTCCTTCAGCGCGCCGCCATCTTTAGAGTGGCCGAAGGCGCGGTTCACGACTTCATTTTTTCCTTTTTGATAGACGATGGTGTGATCCATGTGGAGCGGCGCGAAGATTCGCGCGTGGAGGAGATTTCCGTGGGATTGCCCTGATGCTTTGGCGATGATGAGGCCGAGCACTACGTAGCCGGAATTGCTGTACGACCAACTTGTGCCTGGGGCAAATTTTCCTTTGGTTTCTTTTTTCAAAAGAGCAAGCACTTCGTCGTCCTGGATTTGGTGTTCGGCGGACCAGAGCGGACCTTTCACTTTTTCGGCCTCGTCCATGAGGTCTTCGTAGTCGGGCAAGCCGCCGGTGTGATTCAGAAGATTACGGATGGTAATGTTTTTGCCGTAGGGCGGGAAATCCGGGAATATCTCGGTCAGAGTTTGGTCATAGCGAAGCTTTCCGTCGTGAACGAGCATCATAACAGCCATGGCGGTAAACTGTTTTGTGAAAGAAGCGAGGCGAAAGTTGCTGTACTGGTCGATTTTCGCATGAGTCCGCAAATCGCGAGCGCCGTATCCTTTTTCAAACAGTGTGCGTCCATCTTTACGGACCAGAACCGCCAATCCAGGCGCATTTTCTTGCGTGACGGAAGAGAAAATTAAGTCGACTTGATTATCAACAGATGAGGACGGGGTTTGTGCCCGAGATTCTAAGGCAAGAGCAAAGAACGCGATGGCTAGAAGAATGAGCGTTAGCCTCATCCGGCCTCCTATGGACGCCCCGCAGAATAACATTGCTTTCGCTCGTTTATCTGCCCGTAACACGTCTGCGCTATCTCTCTTGGTTCCCTGAGAAAGCTTATGACACGCACTGCGCTAGACGATCCGCGCTTCTATCTCAATCGGCACCTGGAATGGCTGGAGTTTAACCGGCGTGTGCTTGAGGAGGCGCGCGACATCGGGAATCCTCTGCTCGAACGCGTGAAGTTTCTTGCAATTACGGCCAACAATCTCGATGAATTTGTCGAGGTGCGCGTGGCCAGTTTTCTGCAGCGGATCGAGCACGGATCGCGCCAGATCAGTCCCGATGGCTTGACCGTGGAGCAGGAACTGGAGAAAGTGTCGGCGGCCATGCACGTGATTGTTCGCGACCAGTACAAATGCTGGAACGAGGAATTGCTTCCGGCGCTGGCGAAAGTGGGAATTCGCGTTCTTCCGGCGAGCCAGCTTGAAGGAAAAGCGGCGCAGGCGGCGAAGACTTTTTTCGAGCGGCGCGTGTCTCCCATGTTGACGCCGGTTACGGTGGATCCATCGCACCCATTTCCGCACGTCCTGAACAAGGCGTTGTGCATTGCATTTCTGCTGCGTCGGCGGAGA
>DATEWL010000037.1:0-3838 GCA_035258025.1 Candidatus Acidiferrum sp.
ATGGGATCGGGACACGCGATAAACGCGCCGTTATAGTGTTCGGGATAAAACATCTGCACCGCGATCGATTCCCATCCGCCAGTCGATCCCCCGTACAAAAAGCGCGCCCATCCCTGGCCGATGCCGCGAAACTGTTTTTCAATCGCGGGAATGAGCTCGGTCTCAATCGCATCGCCGTAAGGTCCAAGATTAGCGGAGTTCACGGCGTAGGAATCGTCGTAGTAGGGATTCGCATGCTGGAGTTTCACCACGAGATAGCGCGGGAAATTCGGCGCGGTCCACTGCTGGTAGAACTTGTATGCCTCTTCTTCTTGTATCCGGTTGTAACCGGAGATATGGAACCGCTCGCTGTAATCCGGTTTAAGATTTGGGTCCGGCGGCTCGGTTCGAAAGCCGTCGAAGTCATGCACGAAGTGGTCTTCGAATACCATCACAGGAAAATGCGCCTGTGGATGTTCGTCGAAGCCGTCGGGGACAAGAATTGCCGCGCCGATATACATGGGTCGGCCCCAGAATTTGGTTAGGAGCTCGGACTGTATTTTGATGTGTCGGATAAACCTGGTGTCTTTTGGTGCTTCGATGGGAGGGATTTCCTGGTCGAGAAAAATCGAAATGGGACCTGCACCCGCGCCTAAAGTAATTTTCTGCGGTTTGCTATAAAGGTTTCCGGGAGCGATGTTCCAGTGCTGGCCCTCGCCGCGGTCCATCGGGAGCTTGACGGTATGCCCGTCGGAGCGATGGAACGTTTCGTAACGGTGAAGAACGGCCTGAACGTAGTATTCGCCTGTGGGGACGTCTCGAAGGTAGCGAGTGGGATAACCGAAAGCATTGTCGTTCGTCACCATCACAGGCTGGCCGGGAGCGAGGGCGTCGACGTCGGCACCAAAGATGATCTGCGTTTTGACAGAAAGATCAATCTGCATGCGCGGTTCTTGCGATGGATCAGTGGAGAGCAGGACAAAAATACGTCCGTCAAGCGGCTGAGCGCTGCGCTCCTTCGGAAACGATACGGAGAATTGTGGACCTGTCGCGGGAGCCGGAGCGGGCCGAAGCGGGAGTGCCGCGGCGAGAAGTACATAGCCGGCCAGCACCAGGCGAACTGCTTTGGGCGTTGCGTTGTGCATGTCCATTTCCTTTGCCACAGCGATAGTTCTTGCTCATCGCGGTGAATTTCCACCGTTGGCGCGCAAGAGAATAGCTTGCCTGGCCCGGCAAAGGACAGAAAATTGTTCTCAGTGGAGAATCAGGATTGGTCCAGGCAGTCGAGAACGAGAAGGGTCATGTCATCTTCCTGCTGATGGACGGAACCTTGCGTGGTCCATTTCGAAATCTCCTTGAGCAGCAGATCCGCAAACGGCCCCGCTGCAAGACGCCGATGAGAGTCCAAAACGTCCAGACAACGACGAATGCCAAACTCCTCGCCCGTCGCGTTTTTGGATTCAGGCAGGCCGTCCGTGTAGAGCACGTAGCGATCCCCGGGCTGCAACGGCATTTCGATCAATGAGTATGCCGCTTCGGGAAACATGCCTAGGAAAAGGCCGTTCTGCTCGATCGATCGTGCGGCGCCACTCGAACGGTTGCTGAACAAAAGTGGAGGGTGCCCGGCACCGGCGTAGCGGATAATCTTCGCATCAAGATCAGCGTACAAGTAGGCTGCAGTCACAAAGTGATCTTCGAACTTTCCACACAAAGCCTGGTTCAATCCAGCGAGGACTTGCACCGGGTCTTGTACGTGAGCGGATTGGCTCGCAAAAGCGACTTTCAGCATGGAAGCGATTAGCGCGGCAGGAACGCCATGCCCGGTGACGTCGGCGATGAGAATGCCAAGATGATTTCTTTCGAATGTCAGGAAATCATAGAAATCACCTGCGACAGCGCTCATGGGGAGATAGCGGGCGACAATTTCAATGTCGGCGCGGCGCGGAACGTCTCGCGGCAGGATGGACGCCTGGATTTGTTCGGCAATTTCGAGCTCTTTTTGAATGGCAAAAAGACTCTCTTCCTTGGCGAAAATGCGGTGCGCGACGAGATAACCGAGGGTGCAAACGAAAAAAAGAAAGCCACCCGGTTCCAGGTCGCGCCCACCAATCAAGTGAAGTCCCGTGAGATTGGCGTGGAGAACGAAGAGACCAAGGACACCCAGGCCCACGGCGACAACAGAGAGGTCGCGAGGAAGACGGCCGGGCGGACGGAGGAAAAACAGCAAGACGATCAGAAGAATCCAGGAGGCCAGGACGAGAAGGCTGTTAGTGATATCGATTTGTCGGCGGGCGATACCAAGCAGGTCCAGCGGAATCGCGATAGCGGCGAAGACCAATTGCACGCCCAGCGCCCACAAGATGACACGGCGCCAGCGGGCTTGCACGATCTCGAGAAACAGGAACAGCAGGGGCAGGGAAAAGGTAAAAGTGATGGCACGAATGATGTGGTCGGCGACGGCGGGTGAAATGGCGAATACCGGGAGAAGCGGCGATGCGCGCAGGAATACGCGGACGCCGTAAAGGATTACATATACTCCAAAGTAGAGAAGAGTGCGGTCCGTGGTTTTTTTGCGAAAAAGAAAAGTCCCCGTGGCGATGAACCCGATAGTCAAGAGAATCGCACCGATGCCGAGCGCCAAAATCGCCCAGCGCCATTCGGCGATCGAGACGAAGTCTGCGGATGGCAAGTTGGCCAGAGGAAGATGCTGGAACATGGCAATTCTTATACGCGGTCGGCGGCGTTAAGACAAATCGGGATGGAGCGCGTACATTTTGCCGCCGCCTGGATGCGTGATAGAACGGGATGTCAGGACCGAGGAGGGAAGTGGTGGCCAATAAAAAGGTGCAGTGGGGCGTGCTTAGCACGGCGTCGATCGGCGTTCGCAAAGTTCTTCCGGGGATGCAGCTCGGAGAATGGTGTGAAATCGCCGCCATCGCATCCCGCGACGGCAAGAAGGCCGAGAGCGTCGCGCGCAAACTTCGCATCCAAAAGGCATATTGGTCGTATGAAGACTTGCTCGCCGATCCTGAGATCGAAGCCATCTATAACCCGCTGCCGAATCATTTGCATGTCCCGTGGTCCATCAAAGCCGCGGAAGCTGGGAAGCACGTACTGTGCGAAAAGCCGATAGGCCTGAATGTTGCTGAGGCAAAGGCGCTCCTCAATGCGCGCAACCGCACGGGTGTGAAAATCGGCGAAGCGTTCATGGTGCGCACGCATCCACAATGGTTGCGCACGCGCGAACTGATTCGCTCCGGTCGAATCGGCGAGCTGCGCTCGATTGTTGGAGCCTTCAGCTATTTCAATCGCGACGCCGCAAACATTCGGAATGTGCTGGATTGGGGTGGGGGCGGCTTGTACGACATCGGCTGCTATCCCATCACCACTTCGCGTTTCATCTACAGCGAGGAGCCGTCGCGTGTGATTGGACTCGTAGAAAGGGACCCCGAATTTAGTACCGACCGCCTGGCCTCTGTGATTCTCGACTTCCCGTCAGGCCAATCCATTTTCACGTGCAGCACGCAGCTCGTTCCGCACCAGCGCATGCAATTCCTCGGCACCAAGGGGCGCATCGAAATCGAAATCCCATTCAACGCGCCCAACGACCGCCCCTGCCGAATCTTCATTGATGACGGTCGGGATGTGTTCGGCGGGGGCGTGAGCACGGAAACGTTTCCGACTTGCGACCAATACACGATTCAGGGTGACGTTTTCTCGCGGGCCATACGTGGAGACGGCGAGGTTCCGGTTTCGATCGAAGACGCCATCCGAAACATAGCGGTCATAGAAGCAATCTTCCGTTCCGCTGAAACGGGGAGGTGGGAGAGACCTTAGCTGGCACTGTCGAGGTCAGCCC
>DATEWL010000038.1:0-2763 GCA_035258025.1 Candidatus Acidiferrum sp.
GTCGACACCGCGATCAATGCCCTCCTCGAAGAGCCCGCCGCGTCACTTGCTACGGTGGCCACCCCGATCAAGGCTCCGGCGGACATCATGGACCCCAACGTCGTGAAGACCGTCCTCGATTTCGAGAATAATGGACTCTATTTCTCGCGCGCGCCGATTCCCTGGGTTCGCGACACTGCAAGCAAAATCCAGGTGCGCCACCTGAAGCACCTCGGCCTGTATGTCTTCCAGCGTGACGCCCTCCTCGAATATCCCACTCTACCCCAGGGTGAACTCGAGCGCATCGAACAGCTCGAGCAGCTTCGCTGGCTGGAAAATGGCTGGAAGATTCGCGTTGCCGAGGTCGAGCACGACGCCGTGAGCGTGGACGTGCCCGAAGACGTCGCACGCGTTGAAAAACTCCTCCAAAAGTAACACCGCCCGGCAAGTTTCGCCGGGCGGCATGGCTAATTGTGATCTCCTGCTCTCTGGCTATGGAGTTTGCGCGGTTAGCACTCCAGCGATGATCCTTTTGCCGCTATTCTGGGTCCCCATCACCAGGATTGTGTTTGAGTTGGCAATGTAGGCGAAGTAGTTGATCGTCGTAGACGGAGTACCGCTGATGCCGGCGACGAATGTGCTGTGTTGGCCTGTGCTGCCCGTGCCGTCACCGCCCACAGTGATCACGCCATTCAGCGGATTGTTGAAAAACAGCAACCCCTGACCGAACTCGTTGAAGTCGACCTGACCGTTAGGGCTCATGTGGGCGGGTGCGAACTGGCCCACGAAATCCTCCTGCGATGTGCTTACACCGCTCCAATTGAAGGCGTAGTTCGTCGCCAAACTGCTGGAAGAAAACGGAGCCCCGGTTTGCGCCAGGAGCGTGCCGTCCGCAACCTCGATGGTCGTGGTAAGCCCGCCGTTCGTGACGCTACTGACATCCTGAATAACGCCCTCGGTCGCCGAGCTCAGATAGAAAATGAAAGTAAAAGTATTCGAGGCGTTCTGGGTAAAGGTAAACGTTCCTCGTCCTGAGCCGTCACCATCCAGCGTGACTGTTCCCGCATTAAGCACGCCAGTTGCCGGCACAGAAGTCACGCTCCCTTCATTGTTGTCGTCCAGTAGGATCGCCGAAAGGGCTCCGCCGGTGGCCGTGAGCCGTGCCGCGCGCGTATGTGGTCCGCCATCAGTGACGTTAGAGCCGCCCATCACAAAAACGAAGCTGCTGTTACTGAACGAACTGACGTCGTTCGGCGTGCCCGCAAGCTGCGCCGTGGCCTCGCCCAGGATCGTTCCTGGGGCCGCCGTATCTGTATCGATGCACATGAATTCCACGTGCCGGCTATCGATTACGTAATAGACGAAGTCTAGACCGCCGATGCTTGCTAAACCTCTTCCAGTCCCTGGGTTGGCATTATCCGTTGCATAGGCCCCGCCCGAGATCGATGTTTTGCCAGAAAGTGCGCCAGCGTCATTGACGTCCCAGAAGCTGCCCCCGGAAAAACTGCCGGCGCCAGCGGCGTTGGGGATAATGTCGCCGACGATCGAAATGGGGTTACCCGTGTTATCAGGGATAATTCCTGAAAAATCGAAAGCGTAAGTGCCAGTAGCCATCGTCGTCGATGTTTGAAGACTGAAGCTGCCGCTCGCAGTCTCGGTGTCACCCGAGATCATGTCCACCAGATACCCACCCGTGGAGGAGACCAGCGCGATGCTGTACTGAACTGTGCCGATGGAGTCAGTAAGGCTAAGAGTTCCGCGGCCATCGGAGTTGACAACATAGCTCCCGCCGGTAAGGTTAAAAATATTGTGTCCGCCGAATATCTGAATGTCTTCGACGCCGCCTGTCGCCGCAATCCCGCCACCGCCGTCGGCAATGAATACCCCGACCCGGGAAAAGCTGCTCGTTCCAAAGTTCTGATCGATCGTCGTGCCAGTCATGGAAAAAACGTAGGCACCCTTAAGACTGCCGTTGTTGAAACCCGTTGCGGGAGGAGGAGGAGCGACCGTGCTGGAACCACCGCTGCAAGAGCAAGTCCAAGCAACCGCGATGATCGTCAGAACAAGCAGAAGTCGATTCATCGCGCACCTCTCGGCGCATGCACGGCAGGCATTTGTAGAATCTGGCCCTTGGAGTTGCGAACGGTGACGGATTGCGTTCCATTTTCAATGATGCGGGCGGCAAAAGTGTTGCTCTGCCCGATGGAGATCACTTCACCGGTGATGCGGACGGAATCCCCTGCCGCAAGCGTGAAGTGGTTTTGCTCCAGAAGTTTCGCGCTGCCGATATGCACGTCGACAGGGCCGTAGGCAGTCTGAATGGTCACGTGCGCGCCGATAGGCGGAACGCTGGATTCTGTGGTGTAAGAAAGAACTTTGCCAACGAGCGTGGTCTCCCGGCTCGCATCGTAAGTTGCGTTGGCCTGCGCAACCGCTGCTTGTTGTTGCTGTGCACCTGCGAAGGATACGGAGAGTAGAGCGCTTGCCAATACTGCACTGCCCAAGAACAGCCGAATTTTCAATTTCATTCCCCCTTGCCTACGTTCGAGAGATTCGCGAACAATCCCTCTGGATAGCGTAACCGCGCTTAGATCGCGGCTCTACGCAGATGTACCACTCTTTGGATGTTCAACGACCGCAAACAGTTCCCCCTGAAAAAGATTTTGTTCAAATCGACAACACTTTCGCTCGCAACAATCTCAGCACAATGTTGCGCGCAGACATTCCCACGCAAAAAGCAAACCCGCTTCGCCCAAAAAAGTTTCGCGACACACATATTTTCGC
>DATEWL010000039.1:0-4441 GCA_035258025.1 Candidatus Acidiferrum sp.
TGCCGCCGGCAAAGCGCGCATCGTCGCCGAACTCGCTGCGGCCCGCCGTGAAATCGAAGCTACCGTTGCCCAGCTTGCCGCCGAAATTGCCCGGCGCATTCTGCAATCGCCGCCCCGTCCCGGCAGCCCAGCAAGAGAGGCCCGATGAAGCACATCCCTTTGACGCGGGAAAAGATTAGGGAAACCGGGCGGCTGTGCGTTATCTCAAGTTTGGTCGTTATTTTTTTCTGCGCCGCACTAAGCGCGCACGCGGCGGAAGAAGGCGGGAGTTCTGCGACGGAGCCCCTGACTGAGGTTTTCAAGTGGATCAATTTCGCGATCGTTGCGGCGGTTTTGATCTGGCTCTTTGCGAAGAAACTGCCTGCCTGGTTCCGCGGAAATGCCGACAAGATCAGTTCAGCAATCACTAAGGCAACAGCCGCAAGAGAAGAAGCGGAGCGCCAGTTCCGCGAAGCTGAGGCCAAGCTGGCGAATCTGAAACAGGAAATCGCCGCGCTTGAGGCCACCGCAAAACGCGAAGCTGACGAGGAAGGCGAACGCATCCGTGCGCTTGCGCGAAGCGACGCGAAGAAAGTTGGCATCGCGGCTCAGGCGGAGATCGAAGCGGCGGAGCGGGCCGCCCGGCTGGAATTGAAGGCGCTGGCTGCAGCGCTTGCTGTTGACGGTGCCGAAAGTCTTCTCGCCAAGCAGCTCACGCCGGCGGCGCAGGAATCGCTCGTGGATACTTTTGTGAAAAGCCTCGAAGGGAGGCCGAATTGAAGTCCGCCAGCCTTCAATACGCCAACGCGCTTGCGGATGTGGCGCTGGCTCAGGGTGCCGCCGATGCAGCCCTGAAACAGTTGGGCGATTTTGCGACTGCTTTTGCTGTGTCGAGCGAGTTGCGGAATTTTCTGACGAGCCCGGGCGTGCCGCGCGAGGCGAAGCATGGCGTCATCGAAAAAATCGCTGCGCGTATCGGCGCGGGCAAGATCATTCGCAATTTTCTTTTTGTCATCGCGGATCATCAGCGTACGCATATCCTGCCGGAAATCCTTGCGGTTTTTCAGGACGTTATCAGGCAGCGGCAAGGCACTGCCGAGGCGGAGATTTCTTCCGCCGTCGAGTTGAGCGCGGCGCAAAAAAAGAAATTCGCTCAAACTCTCGAGCGCCTTACAGGTAAGAAAATCCAGGCAAAGTATTCGCTGAACCCGGCGTTGATGGGTGGGGCCGTTGTGCGCGTGGGCGATACGATCTATGACGGTTCGGTGCGCAATAGCTTGAACGAAATGCGTGCGCGTCTCACGGCGGAATAGCGGAATAGAGGTCAGGAGCAGGCATGGCGAACATCAAGGCAGACGAAATCAGCAAGATTCTGCGCGAGCAGATCGAGAACTACGAGCAGACCGTTTCGGTCGACGAAGTCGGCGCAATCATCAGCGTCGGCGACGGCATTGCCCGCGTCCATGGACTCGAAAAGGTCATGGCGGGCGAAATGCTCGCTTTTCCGAAAAACATTTTCGGCATTGCGCTCAACCTCGAAGAGGAAGAAGTCGGCGTTGTGCTTCTCGGCGAGTCTTCGGAATTGAAAGAGGGCGACGTCGTCAAACGCACGAACACCATTATGTCCGTCCCCGTTGGCGAGGCGCTCGTTGGCCGCGTGGTCAATCCGCTCGGTGAGCCTCTTGACGGAAAAGGTCCCATCCTTTCTAAGCAGCGTAACCCACTCGAAAAGCTGGCTCCGGGCGTGCTCGATCGGCAGCCCGTTCGCGAGCCTCTGCAGACCGGCATCAAGGCCATCGACGCCATGATCCCCATCGGCCGTGGCCAGCGCGAGCTGATCATCGGCGACCGCCAGACCGGCAAGACCGCCGTCATTCTCGACACCATCATCAATCAAAAAGGCGGCGACGTTATTTGCATTTATTGCGGCATCGGGCAAAAGCGCTCGACGATTGCGCAGGTGGTGAAGACGCTCACCGACGCGGGCGCTATGGACTACACCATCGTCGTCGCGTCCAGCGCTGCGGAGCCCGCATCTTTGCAATACATTGCGCCGTACGCTGCGTGCGCCATGGGCGAATACTTCCGCGACAACAAACGTCACGCTGTCGCCTTTTACGACGATCTTTCCAAGCACGCGCAAGCCTATCGCGAAATCTCCTTGTTGTTGCGCCGCCCGCCGGGCCGCGAAGCCTTCCCTGGCGACGTGTTTTATCTTCACTCGCGCTTGCTAGAACGCGCCGCGAAACTCAACGACAAGTTGGGAGGGGGCTCGCTCACGGCGCTACCGGTGATTGAAACGCAGGCTGGCGACGTCTCCGCGTACATTCCGACGAACGTGATTTCCATTACGGACGGACAGATTTACCTGGAAGCCGATCTTTTTAACGCCGGCATTCGTCCCGCCATTAACGTTGGTATCAGCGTGAGCCGCGTCGGCGGCAACGCACAGATCAAGGCCATGCGCCAGGTGGCCGGCACTCTGCGTCTGGACATGGCGCAATACCGCGCACTCGCCGCTTTCGCGCAGTTTGGTTCCGATCAGCTCGACAAAGTCACGCAAGCGCAGCTCGCACGCGGTCAGCGTCTCACCGAAATTCTGAAGCAGGATCAGTACGCTCCGCTTTCTGTTGAAAAACAGGTGCTCAGCATTTTCATCGCAACGAGCGGCGCTATGGACAGTGTGCCCGTCGCTGACGTCCGTCGTTTCGAGAGCGAATTTCTGCAATTCGTCGAGACCAACTATCCCTCGGTGTTGAAGAACATCGCGACAAAAAAGGCTCTTGATGACGGCATCAGGGCGGAGATTAAAACCGCCGTGGACGGGTTCAAGGAACGTTTCACGGCTTCCGTGGCCGCAGCCGTTGCCAACTGAGGTCGCAAACGTAACGATCGATCATGCCCACACTTCTCGATTTCCGGCGCCGCATCCGCTCGGTGAAGAACACCCAGCAGATTACCCGCGCGATGAAGTTCGTCGCCGCAGCGCGGTTGCGTCGCGCCCAGGAAGCGGCTCTCGCAGCACGGCCCTACGCGAAGGAACTCGCGCGGGTGCTGCGCTCCATCATGTCGCGCATCGATCAGCCCGAGCATCCGCTGCTTGCGCATCGCCCCGAAGAAAAAATTCTCGTTATTGTTTTGACCGGCGAACGCGGCCTCGCCGGGGCTTTCAACTCGAATATTCTGCGCAAGGCCAATGAGTTCTTCCGTCCTCATCGAGGCAAAAAGCTCTCCGTGATTCCGGTTGGGAAAAAAGGCCGCGACGCGCTGAGAAAGGCGGGATTTCATTTTCCCGCCGAATATGTAAACGTCCTGGCTCAAGTCAATTTTGGAACCGCGCGGGATATTGCTTCGGTTGTTACCGAACTTTACGCCAAGGAAGAAGCGGACGCAGTCTACATCGTATTCAGCGAATTCAAGACCGTGATGACTCCGAACCTCGTACTCGAAAAATTGCTCCCAGTCGAAGCGATGCGTGCCGACGAAGAATCCGCCAGCGAAAAAGAGTCCGCGCAGGTCGATTACATTTACGAGCAACCCAAAGAACAGCTTCTCGATAAGTTGCTCCCGCGCTACATCGAAACGCAGATTCTGCGCGCCATGCTGGAATCTTCCGCGGCAGAGCATGCCGCACGCATGACCGCCATGGAATCCGCCACGAAAAACGCCGGCGAGGTCATCGAAGCGCTGACACTGCACATGAACAAAGTGCGGCAGGCGGCTATTACGAAGGAAATTATTGAGATTGTTAGCGGAGCTTCATCCACCGCGTAGGAGAAGGCATGGCAGAGAAACAAGCAGCCGTCGGACGCATCGTGCAGATCATTGGACCGGTGCTCGACGTTCAATTTGAATCGGGGCATTTGCCCTCGATTTACAACGCGGTTCGCATTACGAGCGAAGGTTTCAACGTGCCGGAGCCAATCGATGTCACCGCTGAGGTGCAGCAGCATTTGGGCGAAGGCCGCGTGCGATGCGTTGCCATGGAGCCGACGGAAGGCCTGGTTCGCGGCATGAAAGCAGTCGACACTGGAGCGGGTATCACTGTTCCTGTCGGACGCCCTACGCTTGGCCGCGTGATGAACGTTCTCGGCAAACCCGTCGACCAGCTCGGTCCACTAACGAGCAAGACGAACTATCCCATTCATCGACCCGCGCCGTTGCTCTCCGACCAGTCGACCACTCTCGAAATGTTTGAGACCGGCATCAAGGTCATCGATTTGATTCAGCCCTTCTTGAAGGGCGGAAAGATCGGATTGTTCGGCGGCGCTGGCGTCGGCAAAACGGTTTTGATTCAGGAATTGATCAACAACGTCGCGATGCAGCACGGTGGCGTATCTGTGTTCGCGGGCGTAGGCGAGCGCACGCGTGAAGGGAACGATCTTTGGCTGGAATTCCAGGAAGCTGGCGTCGTTGTTCCAGGAAATTCCGAGAAGTCTCGCGCCGCTTTGATCTACGGACA
>DATEWL010000040.1:0-2380 GCA_035258025.1 Candidatus Acidiferrum sp.
CTCGCCAATAGTTCAATTTACGGTTTGTCTTCCGCCGTGCTCACGAATAATTTACAACTCGCGATGCGTTTTGCTCTCGAACTCGAAGTGGGCATGGTCCATCTGAATGGCCCGACAATTCATGACGAGGGCACCGTTCCCTTCGGCGGGGTAAAAGATTTCCGGCATGGGCCGTGAAGGGGGCCGCTGGTCCACCGACGAAATGACCGAAGTGAAATGGGTCACCATCCAAACAGGCCGCCGCCAATATCCATTCTAGCCCGCGATCTGCAACTCTATGTAAGGCACGTACGTCGTGCCCTCTTCTGTACGCCGCTCGCGAATGATCGCATATCGTTGCTACAGGATCGCGCCTCTCCTTTCAGCGCGCGCTTTCCTCATCCTAGAACAGCGTCATTGGCGCGATCTTCATCTTCGGTGCTTGCGCGGAAACCCAGAAACGCCGGAGGCGTGCCACATGCTTAACCCAGCCCGCAAGGGCTGGGAAACGAGGAGAAGTACCGCAGCGCCGTAGGCGCGTCACACCCCTCTAAACCTGGAGAATCCCTATCCGATCAAATATCAAAGAAAACTGTCTCTCCTTCACCTTGCAGCTTGACGTTCCACTCAAGCTCCCCGGTCCGTCCCTCGATTCTCTTCGCAATTAGCGTCTCGCGACGGCCGGGCTCAACGAGTTTCAAAGCAAAATCTTCTGCGTTGCTTGGTTCGTCGGGAAAATAAATTCGTGTAACTAGCCGTCGGAGTAGCCCGCGCGTGAAAACCGAAACTGCGAGATGAGGTGCTTGCAGTTTTCCATCCGGCCCAGGAACGCGCCCTGGCTTGATCGTCGTAAAGTGGAAGCTTCCCGCGTCATCCGTAGGAACGCGCCCGTAGCCGGTAAAGCCCAATTCGCCCGGTTTTTCCTGTGGATCATCCGGATGAGCATATTTGCCGTGCGAGTTCGCTTGCCAGATTTCAACGATCCCGTCGGGCACTGGTTTGCCATCCCCGTCGAGGATGCGGCCAGCAATTTCCAAGCGTTCACCGGAAACGCCAGGCTCCGCCAAATTGTCCCGATAAAGCCAGGAGAAACCAATCTTGAAAAAGGGTCCAACCGTCTGCCAGGTTATGGCCTGAAGGCTCATGATTTTTCTCCGTGCGCATGAGTCTCCATGGGAGTGCTCTCGCGCCCGCTCAGAACGATGTCGAAACGATAGCCTAGCGCTTGCGACGGAATCGTCGTCTCCCAATCGAACTGCGAAATGAGCCGGTTCCTCGCTTTTTCATCTTCCGTACAGTTGAAGATTGGGTCGAAGGAAATCAGGGGGTCGCCTTGGAAATACATTTGCGTCACAAGCCGCGTGGCAAACGCCGGACCGAACAGCGAAAAATGAATGTGCGCTGGCCGCCAGGCATTGTGGTGATTTCCCCAAGGATATTCGCCCGGCCGAATCGTCACGAAACGATAGCGCCCTTCCGAATCCGTCACGGCATGCCCGCAACCGATGAAATTCGGATCGAGCGGAGCATTATGCTGATCAATGTTGTGGAAATACCTTCCCGCTGCATTCGCTTGCCAAATTTCCACGAGCGTGTGCGGGACAGGTCTTGAATTTTCATCAAGCACGCGTCCACTCACGATAATTCGTTCGCCGAGTGGCTCGCCGGAATGCTGCCGTGTCAGATCGCAAGCCTTCACATCAGCAATATCCCGTTCGAACAGCGGCCCCGTAATCTCAGAAAGTGTATGAGGAAGCACCACAAGAGGCTGCAGCGGAGCACGCTTAATCGAAGAAACATAGGGAGGATGCAAATGAGGCGGCTGAGTGCCGGGGACGTAGCGCCGATATCCCGGAATCTTTTTCATCCAAGAACCCTCCTAATATCAATTCCACCGCGCCGGGCATTTTATGGCACGCCAAACGCGCCCGCAATGCCGATTATCGCAATATTGGGCGCATATCGCTCAATTTCGTGTAATCTCTTTCGCTGCATCAACTTTTTCGATGGTTGCTTCCAGGGGGATTCGAATGACCGCCGCTATTTCTGACTCGCGCGCCCGGCAAGAAGTTCCAAGCGGACCCGCTTCGAAACGCCAAGTCTCAGGCAAGCCTGCTCCGAAACAGCAAGTCCAAAGCGGTCCAGCTTTGAAACAACACATGCCGAACCGAACTGATTCGAAGAATCAAGTTCCAAGCGGCTCACTCTCGAAACAGGAAGCTACGAGCAGATTTGCCTCGCTGCAAATGCTTCCGGGCAAACCTGATTCGAACGCATCCGTTGGGCTGCCGCCTACGATGTCGGCACAGATTGACGGATATAGCGGCGATCCCAATTTCATGACGTCGCTTGCGAGGGGCTTGGCAGTGATTCAGGCATTTTCGCAACGCCAGCGTGAACT
>DATEWL010000041.1:0-2594 GCA_035258025.1 Candidatus Acidiferrum sp.
CAGCAGCCCGCTTGATCCCTCCAGCACCGCCCCAGTGGTCGAAGAAGGCGGGCAGATGACCTTTTTCGAGCACCTCGTCGAGCTGCGCAAACGCATCATCAACTCGCTCGCCTCGATCGTGATCGGCGCCGCCATCGGCTGGGTCATCGCCCCCCATTTTGTCAACTTCATGGTCAAGCCCATGGTTGGGGCCCTGAAAAATGCCCATCTCAACCCCCAGCTGGTCTACTCTCACCCCGCTGGCTATTTGAACGTGCTCATCACCTGCAGCATTTACATCGGAATTGTCATCGCGTCGCCGTGGGTCTTATTTCAAATCTGGCAGTTCGTTGCTCCTGCGCTCTATAAGCACGAGCGCAGTGCCATCACCGGTTTTCTCTTCTCGACGGTTTTTCTGTTCTTCACCGGCATCGC
Source organism: Candidatus Acidiferrum sp. (assembly GCA_035258025.1). Lineage (GTDB taxonomy): Bacteria > Acidobacteriota > Terriglobia > Acidiferrales > UBA7541 > Acidiferrum. The sequence goes on from DATEWL010000041.1 coordinate 415, forward strand.
CTTTGGCTACTTCGTTTCGCTGCCCTACGTCTTGCGCTTCCTGATCAGTTTTCAAGGGCCCGTCGTCCCGCTTATCAATATCGACGAGTATTTCGATTTGATTCTGCTCGTACTTCTTGGACTCGGGCTGGTTTTCGAGCTCCCGATCCTCATTTTTTTTCTGACGCTCTTCGGCATCGTCACTCCCCAGTTTCTGATCAAGAATTTCCGTTACGCTCTGCTGGTGATCACCGTTCTTGCAGCCGTTCTCACGCCTTCGCCGGACGCCCTCAGCATGGTGCTCTTCATGTTAGTGCTGGTCGCTTTGTACTTCGTGGGCGTGGGCGTTTCCTGGGCGGTGGTACGAAAAAAGAAAAAGCGTGAGGCCGCGGAGGCTCAATAGATGAACTTCACGTCCAAGAAATCTTTTTGCGCGGCCATTTGCGCGCTTGTGCTCTCTCTCGGTCTTTCGGGATGCAAAGCCAAAGCGGACAATCCCCAACCCTCCGCGAAGGACGCGCCTTTCATGAGCGCCGTCACAACCGCTCCACCTCCCGCCAGGCAAAATCCGGCAGATGAAGCGCCTTCACCCGACAAGACCGGCGGTTTTGATGGCAAGCGCGCCTTCGCCCACGTTGCCAAGCAAGTGTTTTTCGGGCCGCGCCCCTCGGGTTCACCGGCGCTCGCTCAAACGCAGGACTACATTCTCTCCGAACTGAAAAGCTACGGCTGCACCACCGAAGTGGATGCGTTCAGCTCGGATACTCCCGCCGGGCACATCGCCATGAAAAACATCCTTGTTAAGATTCCTGGCGACCGGTCTGGCGTGATTCTTCTCGGCACGCACTACGACACCAAGCGCCTCGAAAATTTCGTCGGCGCCGACGATGCCGGCTCTTCAACCGGCGTGATGCTCGAACTGGCCCGTCTGCTTTGTTCGCAGCACAACCGCTACAACGTCTGGATCGCGTTCTTCGACGGCGAAGAGGCCGTTCGGCCGGAATGGAAGGATCCCGACAATTGCTACGGAAGCCGTCAAATGGCCGCGAGCTTCGCCAATAGCGGCGACCTCACCAAAATAAAAGCGTTTCTACTGGCCGATATCGTCGGCACGCGCACCCCGCATTTCAAGCGCGAATCCTATTCCACCAAAGCGCTCGTCGATCTCGTCTGGAGCGTCGCCAAAAAGCTCGGTTATGGAGCTATCTTCATCGATGACGAGACGCCGATCGAGGACGATCACCAATCCTTCTTGAAACGCCACGTCCCTTCGGTCGATGTGATCGACCTCGACAACGGCCCGAACGGCGACGTCTACTACTGGCACACGCCGCAAGATTCGCTCGACAAAATCAGCCCTAAGACTCTGGCTATCGTCGGCCACGTTTTCCTGGAAAGCGTCAAACAGCTTCAAGCGAAGTAGCGTTTCAAGCGATGTGAAGCGCGGTCCGGAACGTCGGTAGTGTCTCACGTTGGCCTTCTCGGCCAGCAGCACGCTCTATACTGGGATCTCGCCACCATGGGGCCCGTAAAATACGCGCCACAGGGCCAAATCGTCGGTAGTGTCCTCGAATTGATGCTCGGTCCCCGCAGCCACGAACAGGATGTCGCCTGACTCGAAGGGGTCCCGCTTGCTGTCGTGAATCAGCACTCCCCGGCCGCGAATGATGAAGTAAATCTCGTCCTGGGCGTGCGGCGTCTGTTGGCTCGGGCGCAGAGGGAGGGAAAGGGCTACGTCAAGAGGACCACGCTGCAGGACCATGACGGCGCGCTCGCCCGCGGGTCCCGGGATACGCGCTTGAGCCTCGGTAAGGCGGATAACACGGCTGCGATCTGGCGTGCTCATGCTTCACTCCTTGTACCTTCAAACTGAGATACTACCGGAACGTCCACTTCCACGCTTCGTTGTCGAGTGTGTGCTACATTCAATTTGCTCCGCAGAACAGTTTTGCGAATGGAAAAAAAACGCATCCTCGTGAATTCGTCGTCGGGCCGCTACGCCGTCCTGTGCGGAGCAGGTGTACTGCGCTATAGTGCCGAGGAAATTCGGCGGTTGGGGAAATTCTCGCGGATTCATTTGGTGTCCTCGCCGAAGGTATGGCGGGCAGTAGGGAAGAGCGTTCTCAGCGGCCTGGGCTCGAAAATCGTCCACGCGAAGCATCTGATGAAAGATGGCGAGTCCGCAAAAAATCTTTTCACCG
>DATEWL010000042.1:0-3147 GCA_035258025.1 Candidatus Acidiferrum sp.
GGAGGTGGAGGCGGAGGCGAGGTCTGAATGCTGGAGGAACCGCCACCGCAACCGAAGCATACGAGTAGAAAGAGACCGAGCGAGAAATCCGGAGCGCATCGTCTTAGCCGTCCCATTCAAGAACCCCACGTTCGTTGTGCGTCCTGGGCTGAAGGAGCCAAGCCGGCAGGAAAGACCGGGAAAAGCCGGGGCGCGCAGAGTTGAGAGGGTTACAGGGACCAACTTTAATTCAATAATGTTAATTGTCAAGTTAAGAAATATTTTGGGATGGAAGAATGGAAAAGGGAAGCAGAAAAATCGAAGAGCGGCGAGGACTGAATGTCCGCGCCGCCCCGAGGAAAACTAAATAAGAGTGAATTAAATGGTCTTCGTTGCTGGAGCACCGACAGGAGCGCTCGAGCTCTTTGCAAAGGCGCTGTGCGAGGAATCCTTCTCGGAGCTCTTATCGATTTCGATAGAGCCTTTGAAGTAGGCGCCGTCTTCGATCATGATGCGGGCGGTCGTGAGATCACCATTCACGGAGCCGTCCTTCTTGATCTCGATACGGTCCTTGGCGCGAAGATTTCCCTTCACGGTGCCGTAAACCACCACCTCGCGGGCGATGATATCGGCAGTGACCTTTGCGGTAGTCCCGACGGTCAGCTTCCGCTCATCAAGCTGGATCAGTCCTTCGACCGAGCCGTCGATTAGCAGATCCTCGTTGCCGGAGATCTCGCCTTTCACGTGCAGGCTGGCCCCGAGCCGCGCGGTGGCGCGGTCCGCGGTTGCACCTAGTGGACGCATGGCATCTGTACTCATTGCGGTAGTTCCCTCCCAAGTCGCCGGAGCGGACTTCGGCGGCTGATTCGTTGGAAAATTTTTCGGATCCGGTTGCGCGGCTTGCGGCGTTTCCGGTTTCTTATTACCCCACATCGGTCCCTCCCAAAGGGATAGCACCACCCCGCGCAGAAAGTCGCTTGGGGTATTGCAAACTGTATTCCTCAGTATGGCGCACGGCAAATGCAGTCTTCAATGGCCGTTCGTGAAAGTAACTAGACCTTTGGCCAGTGTGTTCGTCCACTGTTCGCGGTTAAGGTTGGGTAAAGTTTTGGTGACGGCTCCGCGCAGGCGGTAGCAAATTTAAAATAGGAACACTTCAGGAGCTTGGCCTCTCTGGGACGGGTTGTGTGGCAAGAAAATCAGATTGAAATCGTTTTGAATAAATGTCCAAGAGCTCCTGGACGCGTTCGGGCTTGGGCGATTTTAGGACGAAACCGGCGTGATGGTACTTGGTGATGCGGTAGACGATTTCTGGGTCGCTGTAGGCGGAGGTGTCGGGGCGTTCTTGGCGAGCAAGGGAAACGAGCACACCGGCATAGTCGTGGCTTGTGGGGGGCAGTTGATAGGGCTGCTTGCCTGCTCCCACTTCGAGGCGCGCCCACTCGCGCCAAAGATTGACGCCTGTGGCTGCTTCGATGACATCGGAGATATAGGCGCCGCCGACGCGGGCGGCAACTTCGAGAAAATAAATCTTTCCATCGGAGTTGGCTCTCAGGAATTCGGCGTGCGTGACTCCCCGGAGGAAGCCCAGTTCATCGAGTACTCTGCGATTCATTTCAAGTAGGGTTTTCACTTCGGCGGAATCGCGCGGAAGCGTGCGCGTGGTGAAGACGCCGCCCTGGTGCGAGGTCTCGAGCGGAGGCGCGCCGTACGCGTGGGCTTCCGCGAAGACAACTTCGCGCTCCGAAGCCACGCTATCGACGTGGTAGACGCTGCCGGGAATGAATTGTTCGAGGAGATAGTGCGATTGATGGTCGCCAAGCTGATCGAGCCAGGGCCAGAGCTCGGCGGGATCGTTAATTTTCTTCATGCCGATGCCCGAGGCTTGTGAGCGCGGCTTGAGCAGCCAAGGTGAAGGGACGCGGGACATGAATTCGCGCAGAGCGTCGTAATTGAGGACTGGCACGAAATCCGGCACGGCGATGCCCACTTCTTTTGCGCGGGTGCGCATGGCAAGTTTGTCGCGGAAATAGCGGACGGTGGTTAAGCCCATGCCGGGGATGCGTAGGTGTTCTCGAAGGGCCGAGACATTTTCCATGTCGAATTCGTCGAGAGCGACGATGCGATCGATGGGCTGCGATCTGGCGGCAAAGCTGACGGCATTGATGAGGTCTTGCGTTGGAAGCTCTTCCGGCATGAAAAACATTTCGTCGATGGACTCGCGCGGCCAATCCGCGTCGCGGAGTTTTTCGACGGTCAGGAGGAGAACACGGCAGCCGATCGCTTTACACGTGCGTAGAAATTCCTGGCCTTTTTCGTAGGAGCTGACACAGAGGATGGTGAGAGGACGGCTCTCTGGCATCGATGACCTCTGAATGCCACGCGGCCTTGATGGGGCGGCTATAAACAGGCGCGCGGCAGGTGCGGATTATACTGCGCTCTACCGGGCCGGATACAAGAATTGAAGGAAGGGGCCAACGCGCTGGGCCCAAGCCGCTTCGTTGTGCTCGGCGCCTTCGACGCGCTGGTAGTGCAGGTCGCGGCCGAGTTGCCATCCTTTTTGTAGCAGTACGTCGCGAAAGTGTTCGACGTCCTGGACGATGCGCGGGCCTTCACGCGTGCCGATATCGAGCCAGATAGCTGGTCGCGGATTTACGCTTGCGGCTTCCGCGAAGCGGTGCATGACGCCCTGGTTCCACCAAACGGAAGGTGAAAGCGCGGCAATCTTTCCAAAAGCTTCAGGAAGCCTGAGCCCGAGGTACAGAGAAACGAGTCCGCCAAGCGAAGAGCCGCCGATGCCAGTTTTTTCTGGACCGGAAAGAGTGTGGTACTCGCGCTCGATGAAGGGCTTTACTTCCTCGATCAGGAATTTGGCATAACGATCCGCGCGGCCGCCTCCAAGTCTGGGGACGTGCGTGGGCGTGTACTCGCGGATGCGGGCTTTGGTGTTGTACATGCCGACGATGATGAGGGGTTCGACGGCGCCAGAGTCGATGCACTGGTCAGCGGTTTGGCCGACGTGCCAGTCCATGCCGGGGATGAATGAGGTTGCGCCGTCGAAAAGATTCTGGCCGTCGTGGAGATAGAGCACAGGGAAACGGCGGCCGTGCTGGTCATCGTAGCCGGGCGGGAGATAGACGATGAGGTCGCGCTGGTTTCTGAGAAATC
>DATEWL010000043.1:0-3402 GCA_035258025.1 Candidatus Acidiferrum sp.
GCGAGACTCTCGAGACCGGTATCGGCACTCGTACGTCGGCGAATGAACAGGACTATCAGGTGCCGTCCGTGTCCAACAGTGTCATCAACAAGTTGACCTTTAATCTGGGACCGATGAGGTTGTCGGAAGAGGAACAGAAGAAGGCTCGGAAGGGGGTGCCGTAAGGTGCGACGCGGCCGGGCGTACTGAACGCAGTGAGGCGAGCAAGACCGCTGCCAGACCCAAAGCTGGCAGCGTATTCAAAACACGAAAGGGATAACGATTATGAAGACTAGATTTGCGTTGTGCGCGATGTTGTTGTGCATTACATCCACGGTTGCGGTCGGCCAACAAGTTTCGGTCAACTACGATCACAACGCCAGCTTTTCTCAGTACCACACATACGCCTGGGGCTCCAACAACGCCAACCAGATTCAAAACTCGATACTGGCGCAAGTAGCGCAACAGGATATCAACGCCGCCATGCAAGGCAAGGGCTTCCAATTGGTGCAGGAGAATCAGAACCCCGATCTCATCCTCGTGGTCAGCGGCGGTTTGAAGCAACAGACTTCCTGGAGCGCCTGGGGCATGCGCGGCATTGGCGGGGGAATGGGCGGAATTACTCCGGAGCAGAACGTGGAAGGAACCCTAATCGTCGACTTGCATGCGGTAAAGACCCAGTCATTAATCTGGCGCGGAATTGCGCAGGATACGTTGAGCAACAACGGCGACAAGAACCAGAAGGCGGTAGGGAACGCGGTAACGAAGATGTTCAAGCAGTGGCCAAAGAACTAAAGCGCAACTTGCGCAGCAACTGCTGCACGCGGGCCGGGAAAGCGATCACGTGGACTCACCGACGGAACCTTCGGGTCTGCTCGTTTAATCCATCCATAAACGGCAGACCCGCAAGGTCCTCGCGACCAAGCCCCTACATCTCCACCGAAAAACTAACAGCAAATTCAATCAACGCGGGATCAATCTCGATTCTTTTCACTTACGTGAACTAACTGTGGAGAGGCGAGAGAGTGTGCGCAGCGCTAAACGCAAATGCGCATGGCCGTGTCATGCTGCCTTTACTCAGAATCCGGATCTTCGGAAATTATTTTTACTGCGATGAAGAGGCGCCGCCAATTTTTGTGCCGATGACTTCGCCGGAGATGATGATCTCCACTCGGCGGTTTTGCTGACGGCCTTGCGGCGTGTCGTTGCTTGCTACAGGGTCAGCAGGTCCAAAGCCCTGCGCCGTGATGGAACCTGCGTCGAGACCCTGCTGGATGAGGTAATCCCGCACCGTATTCGCCCGCTGCTCCGAGAGGGTTTGGTTGAACACTGCTGTCCCCGTTGTGTCCGTGTACCCTTCGACGGCAAGTTTGAGGCCCGGGTGCGACAACACGATTCCTGATAGCTTCGCCAGTCCCAATTGCGCCGGCATCCTCAGGTTGTACTTTCCTGTATCGAAAAGCACGTCGCCCATGTTCACCTGCAAGCCGCGCGGCGTGTCCGTGGTTGGCAGCACTTTGTTGAATTGCTCGAGCAATTGTGCGCGCAGGTCAGCCGCTGCTTGACGCGCACGTTCGGCTTCCGCCTTTGCTGCGTCTTCTTTTGCTTTTAAAGCATCCGCTTCCATTTTCGCTTTAAGTGCGGCCGCATCGGCCTCCGCCTGCATTTGGGCTTGCTTTGCGGCGGCGATTTCGGCTTGTCGTTTGGCCGCTTCATCGGTCTTTGCCTTAGCTGCCGCAGCTTCTGCCGCGGCCTTAGCTTCCGCTTCCGCCCTGGCCTTGTCGGCCGCCGCTTGCTTCTCCGCCGCTATGCGTTCCTGGTCTTGGCGTTCTGCGGCGAATGCGCGTGCATCCTCCGCGAATTGCACGGCCTGCTTGGCCGTCGACACGATTTGCTTCCTGTCAGCATTGCTTGTGAGATAGTTTTCCGCCATGGCCAGGCTCGCTTGAGCCTTGGAAAAAATGTCTGGCGCGTACTGTGCGGCTCCCCGCGCCTTCGCAATATCCACTGCATTGCGCGCTTCGTACATCTCGAGAGGCACGCGTGAAAGGTCCGGCGTTAGCGCCAGCGGATTCCCCAGTTTCGCGTATTGGTCGCGCTTCATCAGTTTGTATTCTGTGATAGGGAATAGCTTCCCCTTCGTGTTCTTCCTCGTCTCCATCTCGAGGACCACCATTTCGCTGGGCACGCGAACGGCAAAATACGGTTCCGCAGTAATAATTATGGAAAACGTTTGGGCCGGCGTGGTGGCGACCAGTTTCCCCTCCCCGTTTTTATTGATGAGAAGCTCTCCGGAATTGCCGGTGCGCCCGTCCGGTGTAACAACCCAAAGCACAAAAGTAAGGTACTCTGCGCCGAGCTTGGACGGCGGCGTCATGCCCTTAACCGATACTTCGATATTCGTTAGGCCCGCGTTAGCGCGCGCCTGCACCTTTGCTTCACCATTTGCTTGAGGCATAAGCGACGTCCCCGTCAGATCAACTTTTGTGCTCCCACCTCCAACGGTGAAGCCGATCGCGACGGTGGACTTGCTAATGAGGCTGGATGCCGGTATTCCTTCGGGTGTCTGCGCGTGCGCAAGGACGCCTATGGCTCCGAGGACTATCCACGCCACAACTGGATGAATTGGTTTCATTGTTTTATCCGCCCTAAGATTATCTGGATCTCCCCCGCTCTGCTACAAGACTGCTCTGTCGCGCGTGACGCTTGCCCTTATGCCTCTGTATGAATTGACCACCCGCTCGCCTCCATCGCGCGCGGCTTAGTCATGCACTCCATCTGATCGCCAGGGCTGTCCATTGCGGACCGCAGAAATGAAGAATCCAAGTCCCCAAAGACTAATTCGGCTGCGCGTACGCCAATACTGTCAAAACTAACAGGGAGACATTTCCGGATCGGCGCCTAGGCAGGATCGCCAATTGCTTTCGGCGCGCCCCGCGCGAGGGTCAGCTTCAGGAGCGGTGGCGTGAGCATGGTGGTGATGATCACCATGATTACGATCGACGCGAAGATGGAATCGCTCACGACGCCCAGGCCCCTGCCAATCCCGGCAAAGATCAGCCCCACTTCTCCGCGCGGCATCATTCCGATGCCGATGGCCAGCCGCTGGAGGCCACGGCCAGCCGCATATCCCGAGAATATCTTCCCCGCGATCGCGACGGCCGTCAGCGCCGCCGCAAGGATGACCACAGATAAATTGTTGAAAGCCTCGAGTTTTACTTGCAGTCCCATCAAAACGAAGAAAATGGGGACGATCAGAGATTCGACTGGCGAGAGCATATCCCGCAAAGAAAATCCCTCGAGGGCCTTATCAAAGAAACGTTCAAGAATCAATCCGGCCGCAAACGCACCGATGATAGTGGCGAGGCCGGCAAGGTTTGCCAGCCAGGAAAGCACAAAGGCAAATCCCACACCGAAGAGGAG
>DATEWL010000044.1:0-3314 GCA_035258025.1 Candidatus Acidiferrum sp.
ACCATCAAAGAATTTCGCGCCATGAAGGAATCACCGGTAAGCGAAGAAGAGCTCACCCGCGCAAAAAATCATCTCAAGGGTTCGCTCATGCTATCCCTCGAATCCACAACGTCGCGCATGTCGAATCTAGCCCGCCAGGAACTCTACTTCGGCCGCTTCTACTCCCTGGACGAAATCCTGGCCTCCATCGAAACCGTCACCCTAGCCGAAGTCCAATCCCTGGCCCACGACTTTTTCCGCCCCGAACAAATCGCCGTCACCGTCCTAGGCCCCCTGAACGGTTTCACTCTCGATCGCTCCCGCTTGTCCTGTTAACAACGCTGCTTACGCAATAGCGAGTTCGAGGCCATTTGTGATGGCAGACGAAACCGCATATTCGACGTGAAGGACGCGACGCGGAGCGCTCGATTGCGATTTCGAGGAGGCGTGCACGACAAGCGGCCGCATCGCGAGAATTCCGCCCTTGGGCATGAGGCAATCGACGGCTGCAATTTGTCTCGAGAGTTCGTGAAGCGCGTCGTCGCTCAAAACGCCGAGCGTGTGCGTTCCGGGGAGAACGCGTAGCGGTCCGTTTTCGGCAACGGAGTCGTCAAGATGCAGCCGCAGCGCCAAGACCTGTTCAAGTGCACTCGCGGGAGCGTGCGCATAGTTCACACCGTCTTTAATCGACCAAGGTCCCCATCCCGGAACTTCGCGGCGTTCTCGCAGCGGCAATGCCGTGTCTTGATGCCAAACGACCAACCAGTTTGACGTGGGCGATTTATCGAACAGTGTCGCACGGAAGGGAATTGCACTATTCCCGAGAATCTCTTGGGCCAAGGCCGCCAATCGTGAATCGCACGCAACCGCGGCGACGTTCTCATTTCTCATGGCATGACGCATTCCGGCTCTGCTGCGCGGAAGTTCTGACTGTTCAAGCACCGCCAGCAGGTCAGCCACTTCGCGCTCAGGAAGGGCATTAGGAACGATAGCGAATCCGTCGCTTAAGACTCGCTCCTGCAACGACCTCGGTGCGGTTGCAGAACGCAAGTTGTTTGTAACCGTCATGGCACGAACATTCTAATCTCTCTTTTCGCGTTGACGGGCGGGAATCGAAATGCCATCATTCTGAAAATTCGTTTTGAGATATTTTTACTGCAATTGAGGGCAAAGCGATCGGCTTGCGGGTTTCCATTCTGGCGTCAGGCAGCTCGGGCAACATCACCCTGCTCGAGACGCAGCGCACCCGACTCCTCGTGGATTGCGGCCTCGGCAAACGTGAAACTCTCGCCCGTCTCGCTGCCATCGAACAAACGGTTGATCGCATCGACGGCATTCTCATCTCCCACGAGCATAGCGACCACTGCAACGGCCTGCCGCAAATGCTCGGTCTTTGGAAAGCACCGCTTTACGTAACCGAGCAGACCCTGGACGCGCTGAATCGCGCCCTGCCCGATCGGCTCGCAAAGCGTTTGCGTGGCGTGGAAACGATTCAAGCCGGCCAGCACTTCACGATCGGCGATATCGATGTCCACGCATTTCAAATCCCCCATGATGCTGCCGATCCGATTGGCTTCACGTTTCGCACCAATGGAACCAAGATGGCTCTGGTCACCGATCTTGGATACATGCCCGAGCTTGTGAAGGTTCATTTGCGAGACGCCGATTGTTTACTGCTCGAATCGAATCACGATCTGGATATGCTCAAGGTTGGCCCGTACCCGTGGGTCGTCAAGCAGCGCGTGCTCTCACGCACCGGCCATCTCTCGAATCACGCCGTAAGCGAGTACCTTTCCGACCCGGAAGGTTTTGATGCGCGGGCGCGCTACCTTATCCTCGCGCATCTCTCGCAGGAAAATAACAATCCGGATCTCGCGCGCCTTTCCGCGGAAGAGGCCCTCAATCGCCGCCCCGCGGAATGCGCGTTTCAGGGCGAGCTGATGATTGCCACACAGGACCGTCCTCTCAAGCCACTCGAACTTTAGGCTTTTCAAATTCCACTCGCTTTTTCTCCGGCGGTCCTCTAAACTTAAATTGTTCTTGGTAGAGGTGCGGAGGCCATCAGTAGCCCGGTGAGCAATTCCGATCAGCTTCGGACACCGCGGCAAAAGGGGCCAGGTTGTTGTACTCCGCCGAAATCGCAGCGGTAGCTGTTGCCGCTGAGGTTGGGGAACAGGCCTAAGGCCTGTCCACTGTCATCCGTTTAGATGGCGGCATTGCCGCTAGTGCTAAAGCCGGATGGAGCGCTATCGAGAGGCAGCAGCCTCGAGTACTTTTGTCGCGGTTCCTTCCTTTCGTTTCCCTCCATCCAGAAATAATTGGTCCGAATGAATCTTTTTGAACTTACGCGCGCGCTCGTCGATATTGAGTCGACGACTAATCGTGAGCAAAATGTGGCGGACTTCTTGTTCGCACAACTGTCGTTCCTTGCTGCGCGCACTTCCGGCCGACTCGAACGAATCGCGGTCGAGCCGAATCGCGACAACATATTTGCGTGGTGGGGCGAGCCGATCGTCACTCTTTCGACGCACATGGACACCGTGCCGCCTTTTTTTCCATCTCTTGAAGACGCCGAATTCATTTGGGGGCGCGGCTCCTGCGACGCGAAGGGAATCATCGCCGCGATGATCGCGGCCGCAGAGAAACTTCTCGACACTGGGACAAGACATTTCGGACTTCTCTTCGTCGTTGGTGAAGAGCGCAACAGCGCCGGGGCGAAAGTCGCCGCCGCCAATCCGCGCGGCTCGCGATTTCTCATCAACGGCGAGCCCACTGAAAACCGACTCGTTCTCGGAACAAAAGGAGTGCTGCGCTACGAAATCACTGCGCATGGAAAACTCGCGCACTCCGCTTACCCGGAGCTAGGTCACTCCGCAATTCATTCGCTGCTCGATACTTTGCGGGCCATCCGTTCTATTCCGCTGCCGGAAGATCCGCTTCTCGGACAGAGCACTCTCAATATCGGCACGATCGCGGGCGGACGCGCGCCGAATGTTGTTGCCGACCACGCGCAGGCGGAAATCATGTTTCGCACCGTGGGCGATCCGGCGGAAATTCGCCTAGCGGTACTTACTGCCGTTGCAGGACGCGCCGAAGCCCGTGAAGTCTTGCACACCCCGGCGATGCGTCTTTCAGCGTTCGACAGTCTTCCCACGACGGTCGTGGCCTTCGCCACGGACATTCCCACATTCGACGGCGCGTGGGGCCAGCCTTTCCTGATCGGCCCCGGGAGCATTCATTTGGCGCACACCGCTGAAGAGCGCATCCCGAAAAAACAATTGTCGGAGGCGGTCGAGATTTACGCGCGTATGGCCAAGCAGCTTCTTGCGACTGGA
>DATEWL010000045.1:0-4435 GCA_035258025.1 Candidatus Acidiferrum sp.
AGGTCGGAGCGACCGCAGTTCTGTCTTCAGAAAAAGATGTGGTCGAGCAAGTGATGCAACTCACCGGCGGAGTTGGCGTTGATGTGGTTATCGAAGCTGTTGGTAGAAACGAAACCGTGAAGGCTAGCATCGACAGTGTTCGAAAGGGAGGCACGGTCGTCTTGGTTGGCAACATTTCGCCGGAAGTCACTCTGCCTTTGCAAAAAGTCGTCACTCGTCAAGTCCGCTTGCAGGGCTCTTGCGCATCAGCTGGAGAATATCCTCGCGCTATCGAGCTTCTGGCCAGTGGAGCGATTCAGGTGAAACCATTCATCACGGCGGTGGTCTCGCTGGAGGAAGGTCCGCGGTGGTTTGAAAGACTTTATGCCCGCGAACCCAACTTGATGAAAGTCATACTTTCGCCGGAGACTGTTTCGTGAGCGATGGACTGTTCGATCTTAGCGGGCGTGTCGCGCTCGTTACCGGGACCAGTCGAGGGCTCGGCCAATACATGGCGCGCGCTCTGGCGAAGGCCGGGGCGGATCTTGTGCTCACGAGCCGCGACCTTATTCGCCTTGCCCCATTCGAGGCGGAAATAAAATCGCTGGGCCGCCGCACCTTTTCCGTTGAGCTCGACGTCCGTAGTCAGCAGAGCATCGAGAAAATGGCCGCTACAGCCGAAGCTGCCTTTGGCCATCTCGATATCCTCGTCAACAATGCCGGCTGCAATGTCCGAAAGCCAGCGCTCGATGTAACCTGGGACGATTGGAACTTGATACTCGAAACTAATCTTCGAGGTAGCTTTTTCGTTGCCCAAACGGTCGCGCGTGGGATGATTGGCCGCCGCTATGGGCGTATCATCAACATCGGCTCCGTTACTACGGTTGCCGGCTATGCGGGTCTTGCTCCTTACGGCGCGAGCCGCGGCGGCATAAAGCAATTGACGATGAGTCTGGCTGACGACTGGGGCAAGCACGGCGTTACCGTGAACTGTCTTGCACCCGGATGGTTTCGCACCGAACAGAATAAAGTTTTGTACGAGAACAAGGAATGGGTCGAATACCTCTGCGATCGCATTCCGCTGAAACGTCCTGGTCAGCCTCAAGATCTGGACGCCGCGGTTGTATTCCTTGCTGCGGAATCCAGCCGTTACATAACAGGGCAAACGCTGCTCGTGGACGGCGGGATTTCAACTGGCGCAACGCGCGCACTGGTTCAGCCTGCAAAAGACGGTGGATAACAATTTTAAAAAAGTAGCTTAGGAAGCCTCGAAATCCTTCACACGAGGATGCGAGAAGCAAAACACCGCGCGCAGAGCCATTAAGTTCTCGGCATTCACGCTGGTTCAGGGACGGGCTCCATTCCAGCAAGTAAGAAAATATAAGCCGCGATGCTGATGAGAAGAATCGCCGTCGCCGCCACGAAGGCCCACACGTAAGAATGCGTCATCTGAACGACGTAGCCAGTGACAATTGGCGCGGCGATGGCAGCAAGCTGATTGCTAAAATTCAAAATTCCGCCCACAGTTCCTACACTCTCCTTAGGAGCAATCAGCGAAGGAATCGACCAGCCCACCGGCGACGCTGCGGACAATCCGCCGATAGAAATGCTGATCCAGAAAACCGCGCCAGCGGCGCTCTGAGCGTACGCCGTGCCGAGAATGCCGAGCCCAAAACTTGTCCCCGCGATGAGAACGGCTTGACGGACGCGCACGGCGTTCCACCCGCGCTGGATCAACTCATCGACGAGCCATCCTCCAACAATAAGATCCGTCAGAGTCGCAAACAGCCATGGCACGCTTGTGTAAACGACGGAGTGCAGCAAATCGACATGATGAACTGCCAAAAAATAGGACGGAAGCCAGGTCAGCAGCAGGTAGAACGTATAGTTGTAGCCGAAGAAGCCCAGCGCCAGTCCGGACACTCTTCTTTGTCGGAGCAAGTACCAGAGCGGCGCTCCTTTCGCGGCCCTCGCCTGATCCTCAGGCTGCGCTCCGCCTTTCGCAATAAATTGGCGCTCCGCCTCCGAGAGGTGCTTGTCTTCGCTTGGATTCCGGTAGAACGCGTAAAACAAAATGAAATAGACAATGCTGATGAATCCTGTCGAGGCAAAACTCCATCGCCAACCAAAATGGAGAAGCAGGATGCCGAGCAACGGCACTCCAATGGCGGAAGACAGTTTTGCCATTGAGTCGAAGATAGCCGTTGCGAGGCTGCGTTCTTGTTTCGGAAACCAGTAACCGATGGCTTTGGAATTTGCGGGGAACGTGGGCGCTTCGCCTATGCCAAGGAGCAAGCGGGCCGCGAGAAATCCTCTGATGCCCGTGGAAACAGCCGCGCCGAAAGAAGCTACGGCCCAGAGAATCGTGCTGATACGGCCTACGCGGCGAACGCCGAACTTGTCCAGCAACAAACCGGAAGGAAGCTGAAGCGCCGCGTATGTCCAATTGTAGGCGCTCGACAGATAGCCGAACGTTACCGCGGAAATACCGAAGGCCGCGTTGAGCGCATCCTTTGAAACCGAAAGATTCACGCGATCGAAATAGTTGACGAGGACTCCGAAGCCGAGGAGGCAGGCGATTGCCCATCTGTGCCGGGGCACGTGTTCCGTCTCAAAAGCTGTCTGGTTCATTGTCGCCGGCATGGGGATGTTCTCTTGAGAAGTCTCCCACCAAAAATTTTACGGAAAGTCGTGCTCTATCGCCGCGCAGAGTATCCCACAAGAGGAGAAAACCTGCGGCTCCATTTCTCGGGCTGCGTTTAGATGGGAGTGGGTCCTGACTCGCGCCCGACGGAGACCTCACTCCAGTGTCCGCATACTTGCTCCGCCTCTCCCGCTCACAGTAAACTACGCCGTCTTCCAGCCACGTTGGTTTGGGGATGAAGGTCTGGATCATCGAATTCTAGGGACAAAAAATGAACCCACTCTCGACTCGACGCGATTTTCTTCGAACCACGGCGGCTGCCGGCGCCGGACTTCTTCTCTCGCATCCGACAAATGCCGCAAAGAATAAGTCGGTCCTCTTGTTCACGAAATCGTCAGGCTTTGAGCACGCCGTCATCAAAGTGACGGACGGGAAACCCAGCATTGCCGAAACCGCCATTCGCTCTTTCGCCGCGCAGAACCATTTTGATCTTACCGCCTCGAAAGACGGTCGCATTTTTGACTCGAAAGAGTTCCATGAATACGCCGCGGTCATCTTCTTCACGACCGGCGATCTCACTCAAGAAGGCACCGACAAGAATCCACCTATGTCTGTGCAGGGCAAGCAGGCTTTTCTCGATGCCATCCAACATGGCATGGGTTTCGTCGGTATTCACGCTGCCACTGACACTTTCCACACGCCGCCCGATACGCCCGACCTTTCCAATCGTTACATTGCGCATGGAGAACAGTCCGATCCGTATATACGGATGATTGGAGGCGAATTCATCATTCATGGTCAGCAGAACGATCCGCGCCTGCAAACTGCGAACGTCATCATCAATGATCCCAAGTTTCCCGGCCTCGATGGAGTGCAATCTCCCGTGAGCTTGATGGAGGAGTGGTATTCCATGAAGGACTTTGCGCCCGACCTTCATGTGATTTGCACGCTGGATACTTCGACGATGAATGGCCTGGCTTACAAGCGTGCGCCGTATCCCGTTGTGTGGGCGCGTATGAACGGGCGCGGAAGAGTGTTCTACAACGCCATCGGTGACCGTGCCGAAAATTGGCAGAATACTTTTTTTCTCAATTTGCTCGCGGGCGGAATTCGATGGGCGATCAACGATGCCAACGCTTCAATTTTGCCTAATCTAAAGGTTGCGGCCCCAGGTTACGCCGAGATTCCGCCGCCATATCCGCCGGCAGCGAAATAGTGCGTCAGACTGCAGAAGTCATCAATCTTGGCCGGGCCCGCCTGCAACCGTAATAGCCGCCCTGGATACGATGGTGCGCTGCGCTTCCGCTGATGACTCCACGTATCGAGTCAGGTGCAGTTTGGGAGTATTTTTTGAAGAATCTATGTTTACGCTCCATAATTTCAGTACACCATCCCTTTCGTTTTGAAGTTGCCACTCGTTTTTCTTTCTTCTAACCCCAAATCAGAACGGAAAAGTTTCAAAATGAAAATTCGCTCAATCCTTTTCAGCAAACGGCTCGCCTTGCGAGCCCTTGTGCACCATTGCGCCTATCAGTAAAATGTCCAAGCTTCTTGTCGCATCGCATCTTCTTTTCAGTGGGCATCTTTAGCGGAGTCACTCTGCATGGCGCAGCACTACGACGTTATCGTCATCGGCGGCGGCCACAACGGCCTTGTGAACGCGGCCTACCTCGCAAAAGCGGGGAAGAAGGTGCTTGCCCTCGAACGCCGCCACGTTTTGGGTGGCGCTGCTGTTACGGAAGAAATCATTCCAGGTTTTCTTTTCTCGGAGTGTTCTTACGTCGTCTCGTTGCTTCGGCCGGAAATCATTCG
>DATEWL010000046.1:0-3969 GCA_035258025.1 Candidatus Acidiferrum sp.
CTCACCACAGAGACCATTCTCACCGTGCCTGCTTCGTGGCTCACCGTTGCCAACGGCAAGCTCATCAGCGTCTCCGAAGCCGCCAACGGCATGAAGACCTGGACCTGGAAAGAATCTGTGCCCAGCTCGACGTATCTCATCACCATCGTCGCTGGCGAATTGGACGAAATAAAAGACACTTGGCGCGGTATCCCCGTCACCTACTACGCTCCCAAAGGCCGCGGCGACCGTCTCTCCATCAACTACAGCCGCACTCCGCAGATGATCGAACTTTTCAGCAAAAAACTTGGCGTCGACTATCCCTGGGAAAAATACGCGCAATCCATGGTCGATGATTTCGTCGCCGGCGGCATGGAAAATTCCAGCGCCACCACGAATACCAGCACTTCGCTGCAGCATCC
The DNA here is from genome assembly GCA_035258025.1 of Candidatus Acidiferrum sp. Lineage (GTDB taxonomy): Bacteria > Acidobacteriota > Terriglobia > Acidiferrales > UBA7541 > Acidiferrum. Next base: position 402 of record DATEWL010000046.1, read on the forward strand.
GAAGCTCGCTCCCGAATACCTCACCGGTCAGGACGACCTAATCTCTCACGAGCTTGGCCACCAGTGGTTCGGCGATCTAGTCACTTGCAAAGATTGGGGCGACATCTGGCTCAATGAAGGCTTCGCCACTTTCATGGAAACGATTTGGACGGAATCTCATTTCGGCAAAGATCAAGCCGACTACGAAAGGTGGGCGAACGCCCGCGGCTGGTTCGAGCAGGCCAATCTCTATGACAAACCCATCGTCCGGCACGACTTCAACGATTCCGGCGAATTCGACGGCAATGCTTACACCAAAGGCGGCTGGGTTCTTTACATGCTCCGCCACCAGCTTGGCGAGGATGCTTTCTATCGTGGTCTCAAGCACTACCTCGAAGTGAATCGCGGCAAAAACGCAGTCACTGCCGATCTCGCGAAAGCCATGGAAGAAGCCACGCACGTGAACGTCGACCAATTCTTCAGCCAATGGCTCTATGGCGCGGGCGCACCCAAGTTCGACCTGAGTTACAAATACGACGACGCAAAACACGAAGTCGCCCTAACCGTTAAGCAAACGCAAAAAGTCGAGGGCCACGTCGGCCTTTTCCACGTTCCGACGGAAGTAGAAATCACCACCGCGTCCGGACCAAAGCTTTTTCCCGTCACGATATCGAGTGAGAAGGACACCGAGATTTTCACCTTTCGCGCAGACTCCGCGCCGCTCATGGTTCTCTTCGATAAAGGCGGCCACGTCCTTAAATCCGCCGACTTCCACAAAGAAAAGAAGGAATGGCTCTATCAGTTGAAGAACGCTAGCGAGCTTGCGGATCGCGCCGATGCCATCGCGGCGCTGAGCAAGCTCAAAGGCGATGACGAGGTCGTCTCCGCACTCTCTGACGCTCTTCGCGATGACAAAGCCTGGGGCATTCGCGCCAACGCCGCCGACGCTCTCGGCCAACTCGGCGGCCCAGCCGCCTCAAAACAACTCCTTGACGCCTTAAACACCGCCAAAGAACCCTGGGTGCGCAATCGCATCGTCTCCGCTCTCGCAAATTTCAAAGATGATCCCGCCATCGTCGCCAAGCTGAATGTTATCGCCGGCGATGACAGCTCCTATCGCGCGCGCGCCGCGGCCCTTCAAGCGCTAGGCCGCCTCAAAGCGCCGGGTACTCTCGCCACGCTCGATGCCGCGGTCGCCGCCGATTCTCCCGACGGTTTCCTTCGCAACGCGGCGCTCCGTTCCATGGGCCCTCTCGGTGACGATAAAGCTGTGCCGCTCCTTCTCGAATGGTCGGCCCCGGGCAAGCCCATCGACTCGCGCAACGCTGCCATCGCCAGTCTCGCTCGCCTTCAAAAGGACAACAAGGACATCACGAAGCAGATCGCGTCTTATCTCAACGAGTCCCACTTTCCCGTTCGCATGGCTAGCATCTTCGCTCTGGGCGCGCGCGGCGACGCAAGTGCCATTCCTGCTCTCGAAGCCCTCCTCAAAAGCGACGATCTCAGCATCGAGATGGTCCCCATGATCAAAGGCCAAATCGCGACCCTGAAGGCCCCGCCCGGCGAAAAACACCGCCAACACGGCGAAACGTCTGGCGAGGACGAAGTTGCAGACGCCGCTACATCCGCAACTGGAAACGACCAGGGCGCGGTCGCGAAGCGACTCGACCACCTCGAACACCTGATGCAAGAAATGAGCGACCGCCTCAAAACGATCGAGACGCGCCTCCCACCCGCAAAGCAGTAAGCCGCCGTTGCGAAGACAGACTGGGTTCCGAAGTTATTCAGCGCCGATTCCCTGTTGGGACAAACATGGCGCTGGATCCATGTTGGGAACCTAAGGGCAAGCAATCCCCGCGACTACAGAAATGCGAAGGAAGTGAGACGTCCGCGTGGTGGGATGTAGGCGGCGGAGTGTGTTAGTGTGATTTTCCAAAGTTTGTGAGAGCGAGACGAGGAGAACGATGGCGAAACCGAAAGTGCTGGCGACCCGGCCGCTCTTTCCTGCGGCGCGGGAGATTTTGAACGCGGGGTGCGAAGCAGAGTATTGGACCAAGCCGGAACGGATTTCGAAAGAGGAGTTGTTTAAGAGAATTAAGGATAAAGACGGTTTGGTGTGCCTGCTCACCGAGAAAGTGAATCTCGAGCTGCTTAGCGCGGCGCCGAAATTGCGGATTGCGGCAAACGTGGCGGTGGGATTCGACAATATCGATGTGGCGGCTTGCACGAAGCGCGGAGTGGTGGCCACGAACACGCCGGGTGTACTCGACGAGACCACGGCGGATTTTGCGTGGACTCTAATGATGGCAGTAGGGCGGCGGCTGGTAGAAGGCGACACGCTGGCGCGGTCTGGGAATTGGAAAGGCTGGGATTTGGATCAGCTCGTAGGGACGGATGTATGGGGCAAGACGCTGGGGATTGTGGGATTTGGGCGAATTGGACGAGCGATGGCGCGGCGGGCGCTCGGCTTTCAGATGAAAGTGATTTACGCGGACGCGGTGCGAGCGCCAGAAGTGGTGGAGAAGGAATTGAAAGCGGAATATCGTGGGATGGCGAGCTTGTTGGCGGAGTCGGACTTTGTGAGCGTGCACGTGCCGCTCCTGCCGGAAACGCGCGGCTTGTTTGACGCGCCGAGATTTTCGAAGATGAAGCCGACCGCGTACTTGATTAATACGTCGCGTGGCGCGGTGGTGGACGAAGCTGCGCTGGTGCACGCGCTGGAAAGCGGAAAGATCGCAGGCGCGGCGCTGGATGTGTTTGAGAATGAGCCGTTCATCCATCCCGGATTGAAGAGGCCAAACGTGGTGCTGGCGCCGCATATCGCGTCGGCGTCGATTGAAACGCGGACGAAGATGGCGTGCATGGCGGCGGAGAATGTGGTGGCCATGTTCAAGGGACAGCGGCCGCCCAATATGCTGAATCCGGAAGTTTTGAAAGCGGGTTGAAGGAACGCGGCGACTCTCCTATGGCGGAACTCAAGCAGCTTGCCCGCCGAATTTTCCAGGAAACCATTTCGGCGATCGACATTCCCGAGGCCATGCAGAGGAAACTGCGGCGTGCGGGAACGGTCTTGTGTCTCAACAATGCGGAAGTAGATTTGCGCGCGTTTACGAGTGTGCGCGTGATTGCGATTGGCAAAGCGGCGCATGCGATGGTCGAGGGGCTGGCGAGTTTGCTGGCTCGAGAATACTCATTCGAAGGGATTGTTGCGGCGCCTACGCCCCCTATGCTTGCCGTAGCAGGGATGAAGTACTTCGTTGGCGGACACCCGACGCCAGATGATCAGAGCTGGAAAGCGGCTGAGTCAATCTTGGCGCTGCTGAGTGAGTGCGACGAAAAGACTGTAGTGTTTTTTCTGGTGTCGGGCGGAGGGTCGGCGTTGGTGGAGTTGCCGCTGGATGCGAAGCAGACGCTCGAAGAGGTGCGGCAACTGCATCGCGCGTTAGTGACGTGTGGGGCGCCGATCGAGGCGATGAATACGGTGCGAAAGCATGTTTCTGCAGTGAAAGGCGGAAGGCTGGCCGTGGCTGCGGGGCGCGCGAAGAAGATTACTTTGGCTGTGAGCGATGTGCCAGTAGGAAAAGAGTCG
>DATEWL010000047.1:0-5981 GCA_035258025.1 Candidatus Acidiferrum sp.
CGAGCAGAGCGGCTGGGCGCACGGCGTCCGGAGTTACAACACGGCGAGAAAGGAAGGCGCGCAAACTCATAGTGAAAGCGGTCCGGAGAAAAACTCGTGAGAATGAGACCCGAGCGTAGACTTATATCTGCAGGTTTTCAAATCAGCAAAATCGATAATTCAAGACGAAAAAAGTGCTGGGTCGTCCGTTTGCCAGGCATATACTTGCCGGTTGGCGCGGGCGTCCTGATGGCTTTCTGCGGGGATTTCGCGGTGTCTTGGGAGAAAGCTTCAGAAATAGCCAACGAATGGACCGGTGGCGATAAGACTTGGGCAATCCTTTCATGGCGCGGGCGATTCAGCTGTCGATTGAAGGGGTTCAATCGGGACGTGGGGGTCCGTTTGGCGCGGTGATTGTGCGAGATGGAAAGATTATTGCCGAGGGTTCGAATGAGGTGACTTCGACGAATGATCCGACGGCGCATGCTGAAGTGCTGGCGATCCGGCGAGCTTGCGAAAAACTGGGCGCGTTCGAATTGAAGGATTGCGAGCTGTACACTTCGTGCGAACCGTGCCCGATGTGCCTAGGCGCGATTTATTGGGCGCGGCTTGCGCACGTTTATTTTGCCAGCACCGCGGAGGATGCGGCCAAGGCTGGATTTGACGATTCGTTTATTTACAACGAGTTGAAACAGCCGCTTTCGGAGCGGCGAATTCCTACAATCCAGATGATGCGAGAAGAGGCATTGGCTGGATTTCGCGCGTGGGCCGACCGGCCCGACAAGATTCCGTATTGAGATTTCTGCGCACTAAACATGGCTTGGTTCTCGTTGAACTACTGGAATCATCAGGCTCGACAGAGTGACAGACGTGCCTGTGACTTTACACCCTGGCAGTATCGGCCGTTTTCCTGACAGGGGAATCTGCGAGTGTGGAACATTTTGCAGGCCCGGTGAAAGGGCGGAGGGACGATTGATCGATCGTTACTTCAAATTTGCCGAGAATCAGACGTCGGTGAAGCAGGAATTGCTGGGCGGCCTCACCACGTTCGTGACGATGGCGTACATCGTTGTGGTAAACCCGCAGATTCTTGCGCAGGCGGGAATGCCGGCGGACGGCGTGGTGTTTGCGACGTGCCTTTCGGCGGCGGTCGCGACACTCGTGATGGGATTGTACGCGAATTATCCGATTGCGCTGGCGCCGGGGATGTCGCTGAACGCGTACTTCACGTACTCAGTGTGTTTGGCGATGCACATTCCGTGGAGAACTGCGCTTGCGGTGGTGTTTTTTTCGGGCGTGCTTTTTCTCGTGCTTACCGTAACGAAAGTGCGGGAGCAAATCGTGAATGGCATGCCGGATTGCTTGAAGCATTCGACGGCGGCCGGAATCGGGATGTTTATCGCGTTTGTTGGATTGCGGAATGCGAAGCTGGTGGTTGCCAACTCCGCCACGTTTGTGGGCTTGGGCAGCTTCGCGGACAAGGAAGTGCAGACCGCGTGTTTTGGACTCGCCTTGACACTGGTTTTGATGGCACGGAAAATCCATGGCGCGATCTTGATAGGCATCATTGGAACGACAGTTGCCGGGATGCTGCGCGGGATTTCGAGTTGGCCCACAACTTTCTTTTCGATGCCGCATCCGTCCTCGACTTTTCTTCAGCTGGATTTCCGCGGGGCGCTGCATCTCGGGTTTCTGGAGATTCTTTTTGCGTTTCTGTTTGTCGATTTGTTTGACAACGTGGGGACGTTGGTAGGCGTTTGCGAGCAAGGCGGATTCATCAAGGATGGCAAAATTCCGCGCGTCGGCCGCGTGTTGTTGGCGGACTCCGTCGGGACGATTTTCGGCTCGCTGACGGGAACTTCCACGGTCACGAGCTATATCGAAAGCGCCGCAGGCGTGGCGGCTGGAGCTCGCACCGGTTTCAGCAACATTGCCGTGGCGGCACTTTTTCTTTTGGCCATGTTTTGTTCCCCGCTGGCGACGGCGGTTCCGGCGTACGCAACGGCGCCGGCTCTTATTTTAGTGGGCGTTTTGATGTCGCAATCCTTGGCGCTGGTGAACTGGAATGACTTCAGCGAAGCGTTGCCTGCGTTTATCACCATGCTGGCGACGCCCCTGACGTTCAGTATTGCGACCGGCCTGAGCCTCGGTCTTATTTCCTATACTGTTGTGAAACTGGCGTCCGGTAAATTCAAAGAAATCAATGCTCTCGTATGGATCCTCACCGTACTGTTTATTCTGCGTTACGTGTATCTTGCTGCCGCCTAGATTTCCTTTAAAGAGGTACCTAGACCCTGTTGCTCCCAACCGTTGACCTGCAATTTGTTGACAGGCAGGAGGGGTTGCCGCTACAGTGCGCGACGCCGACCACCACAGTGCCGACGACCCAGCCAATAGATGGTTTTGCTCGAACCGATTGAGACCGGGAGAACCAGCGATGAGAAAAGTAAAGAACGGCGTTAGAAGTGCGCTGAGAATTTCGAAGATGACAGCAGCGTGTCTTCTGGCGTTTGCATGGAGCGCGGCCGCGCAATCGGCAAAGCCTGTGAAGCTCGAATGCGAATCGCTTATCACGCCGCTTGGGATGGACACGGCAAAGCCGCGGCTGTCCTGGAAGATTCAGGATTCGCGTCCTGGCGCGCGGCAAACTGCGTATCAAATTCAAGTCGCCTCGAGGGCGGAGCTCCTTGCCGGCGGCAAAGGTGATGTGTGGGACAGCGGCAGGGTGGAATCTGATAACTCTCAGGGTGTGATCTACGGAGGCCCGGCGTTTGAACCCAGCAAACGGTATTACTGGCGGGTTTTGGTATGGGACAAAGACGGCAAGGCGGGCGCTCCCAGCGAGCCGAGTTGGTGGGAGACGGGGCTACTTCAGCAGGAAAACTGGAAGGCAAAGTGGATTGGCTATGAGGAACCTGAACTGCGACACGTTCGGGAATCGGGCGCGGAGTGGATCACGAGCGCCGACGGGGAAGCACCTAAAGACGCCACGAGCACGAAGCACGAATTCCGACTTCACTTTAACCTGGCGAAGCCGGTGCGGCGCGCCACGCTCTATGCGACAGGCCAGGACTCGGCGGGGGCATGGCTCAATGGAAAACAAGTGATGGAAGTGGCGCCGTTACCCCCGTGGCGGCAAATGCCGTGGAAGACGTATGCGATTCGCGACGTTTCGGACGCATTGCGCACAGGGCAGAACGTACTGGCGATTGAGGTGGTGCACTATCTAAACGGTGGCGGCAATCGGCAACGCGTCAGCCAAACGCCGATGAACGCGGTGCTCTATGTGGAAGCGGCGGACGGCACGTTCGAAGTATTCCAGAGTGCGCAGGAAGGCTGGCGAGCCGCATTGAATGCCGGCGGGAACTGGCAGGCGCCTGAGTTTGATGATTCTTCGTGGACCGGAGCGGTTCGGTACGTTATGCCAAGTTCTGGGTTCGAAAACGCCACCCTGGGAAATCCGTGGCCGACAGGAGCCGTAAAGTCTCTTCGGCAGACCTTTGAAGTTGCAAAACCCGTGGCCTCCGCGCGCATATATGCGACAGCCCTCGGCGCGTACGAACTTTCGATCAACGGACGAAAGGTGGGCGATGAAATCCTGGCCCCGGGATGGACGGATTTCCGTGAGCGCGTTATTTACCAGTCGTATGACGTAACAGCGGCACTACAAACTGGAAAAAACGCGATGGGTGCATTGCTGGCTCCCGGCTGGTATTCGACGCCCTTGCAATGGTATCGCCAGGGGTACAACTACGGGGATACTCCGCCCGCGCTGCGGGCGCAACTGAGGATCGAGTACAAAGATGGGTCTGTGGACTGGCTCGTGACGGACGAAAAGTGGAAAGCGGACATTTCTCCTGTTCTCTTCGCGGAAATCTACGATGGAGAAACGTACGACGCGCGAAAGGCGCAAGCAAACTGGAACACCGCAGCATTCGGCGACAGCCAGTGGAAATCCGTGGAAGTGATTCAGCCAAAGGAAACACAAATCGTCTGGCAGTATTTTCAGCCTATCCGCGCCGAAAAAACACTCGAGGCAAAGAAGGTGACGAATCCTTCTCCGGGCGTGTACATCTTCGATTTCGAGCAGAATCTCTCCGGGGTTGCGCACATTCGAGCGCAAGGCGCAGCGGGAACCGACGTGAGACTGAGATTTGCGGAAGTATTGAATCCGGACGGTACGCTATACACCGACAACTTGCTGACGGCGAAGGCGACGGACCATTTTACTCTCGCGGGCAAAGGGATCGAAGAGTTTGAACCTACTTTTACATTTCATGGCTTCCGTTATGCGGAGGTTTCGGGTTTGAAGGCAGCGCCAAAGCTCGAGGACGTGAAAGCCGTTGTTTTCCATACGGATGCGCCGTTCACGGCGACGCTGAAGACAGGCAGCGCCATGCTCAACAAGCTGTGGAGCAATATTTTGTGGGGCCAGCGATCAAACTTTGTGGGAGTCCCGACGGACTGCCCGCAACGCGATGAACGGTTGGGTTGGTCGGCGGATGCCCAGGTGTTTTGGCGGACGGCAACCTACAACATGGATTTGACGACGTTCTCCCGAAAATTCGGAGCGGATTTGCGCGGCACGCAAGTTGGTACGGATATGTATGGCATCTTCGCGCCGGGAACCAATACTCCGAACCCAGGCTACGGGACGGGATGGAGCGATGCGGGAGTCGTCATTCCTTGGACATCGTGGATTCAGACTGGCGACAAAAAGGTGGTCGAAGAAAATTGGGCGGGGATGGAAAAGTATCTGGCCGCGATCCAAGCTGCGAATCCCGACTATCTTTGGAAAAAGAACTACGGCGTTCCTTTCGCGGACTGGTTAGCACCCGAAGGGGTGACGCCCGTGGATCTGATCGCTACTGCCTATTGGGCGTACGACGCGACGCTGATGAGCCAAATGGCTCATGCTGCGGGGAAAACGGATGACGAGCGGAAGTACAGCGAACTGTTTGAGAAGATCAAAGCGGCTTTCAACCAAGCCTACGTTCGGCCCGATGGTTTCGTCGGGGGCGTCCCGCCGCCTCCTGTATTCGCTTCTGGGACTGCAAAACCGCTGAGCGATAAACCAGTCGAAACGCAAACCGGGTATGTACTCGCGCTTCACATGAATCTGCTTCCCGATTCACTACGAAGCGTTGCCGCAAAGCGTTTGGTGGATCGGCTCGAAGCCAATCAGTGGCGCCTCGGCACGGGATTTCTGGGTACGCCGTACTTGCTAAGCACTCTCACGGATACCGGGCATGCGGATGTTTCGTATCGTTTGCTACTCAATACGGAGTATCCGTCGTGGGGCTACCTGGTCGAACACGGTGCTACTACGATGTGGGAGCGGTGGAATGGGGATCAAATGCGCGGCGATCCGAGCATGAATTCCTACAATCACTACGCGTATGGGGCCGTTGCAGACTGGATCTATCGGTACGCGGCTGGGATTGATACGGTCGCAACCGATCCGGGATTTCACGTCATCCGTCTTCATCCGAACTTCGACAAACGTTTGGGGAATCTCGATTTTTCGTACGAATCCTCGTACGGGACGATCCTCTCCGCGTGGTCGATCTCTGGAAACAAAGTCATCTGGAACTTGACGATCCCGGCAAATGCGACCGGGCGGTTGCCGCTTGGCGGAGAACGAGAACAATCCTTCAAGCTTGATGGGCAACTGTTGTCGAAGAGCAGCAGGGTTCACGCTTTGCCAAAGGACAATAACAATCTCGAATACGAAATTCCTGCGGGCAGCTATCAGTTTGAAATCGCGCTGCCATAGTCTGGAGCAGTTATTTGCAGAGTGTGCTATTCCTCTAGCCAATGAAGGCGAGCGCGGGGGCGTGCAACGTAAAGAGGCCATTTGTAATTTCTTTTGTTTGTGGGCGGTGAGCCGAACGAGCGGGACCTATTCGTAGCGAAGGGCCTTCATGGGATCGAGGCGGCTGGCCCGCCAGGCAGGGACATAGCCGGCGGCGCAGGCGACGGACGCGAGAGCGATGGTGGCA
>DATEWL010000048.1:0-3041 GCA_035258025.1 Candidatus Acidiferrum sp.
CCACGTCAAAGCCGGGGATCGGTGGCGTGTCCATTGCCTCGCCCTCCGTTTGCGCAAAGACAAACCAATAAGCGCGAAACCCGAAAGTGGAACGCGTTGTTTCTTCGCTCTCTTCCTCTTGCTCGTTATCCTTCGGAACGCGCTTCTTGTACTGCATCGGCATGCAAAGGGTGATGCCCTTTTCGCCTTTGCGCACTTGGCGTTTATGTTCCAACCAACCGCGATAGGTATTGAGTGGTCCCGGCTCCAAGTTACGGCGGCGGCATTGCGTCAAAGCGAGCAAGGCATTCCCAAATGAGTAGTTATGGAAAGCGGTGTAAGCGGCCAACAGTTTTCCTGGCGTGTGGACCGCGCTATGAAGCAGTTGTGCCCAAGTTTCGTGATTGTTTGTATTCGTCATTGTCGTTTCTCCTTTTTCCTTTTTCGAGCGGTTTGCTGCTCGAAAAAAAGAAGCAAATTCCCTTCATAGCGGGCTCATTGCGAGCGGGCGCGCGCGCCGTCAAGGGCGGCGTGGCATGCCGTTCATTGGAGAAAAGCGGAAACCCTTGACGGAAGAAGCGCGGGACCGGGCGCAGCCTCTTGCGGAGAAGGGAATTTGCGGTGTAACTGTTCTAATCCCGGAGGTGGATCAGTGTTAGTTTCTTAGAGATTTTGCGTGGCGTTTGACCTGCTGTACGTATCCGTTGGTGAGTCCGGCGGTAGGAGATCCTGTGTTGTAGTAAGAAAGAGCGGAATCGAGAGCGGCAAAGCCTTCACCCTGGATTCGAGCTGTTGTTGTGTACGTGGCAGAAAGAAGCGCAGCACCTGAACGGAGATTAGTGCAAGGGTCAAACAGTTGTTCAGCGGTGAGATGCAAATGCTCAGCGTGCTCGCTGTTCACCTGGAGCAGCCCAATGCTCACGGTGATGCCTTGCCCGAGGAGCCATTTGGTCCATGCGACTGCCTCGTCGAGCGATGCAGGCTGCCTTTCAAGGGTGATGGTGGCGCGATTCCATCCCTGGCGTCGGGCGAGCTGGTGAGGACGGTTGATACTGAGGGCGTAGGGGTGAAGCGCAGACTCAGTGCGGGCGATAGCTTCGAGGGTGCTGACCGGAACGTTCGCCGCACAGGTTTGCGCGAGCGTTTGAAAGGAAGTAGGCGAAATCTTTGTGTTGGGATTCGCCGTTCGTGTTTGTGCACACGAAGCCGTGCCGGCGAGAGCGAAGAGCGTCGCGAGAATGATTCTTGCAGTGTACATTAGAAGTTAGAAGCCGAAAGCACGGGAAGATGGAATAGTCGCGCCCAGCTCGCAGCGGTTGATTGCTGAATTGCCGGAATACGGGTGCCCTTAGCCCAATAGTCATTCGAGGCGGTCAATAGAACGGTCGGATGTTCGAGGGCGGAAGAAAGAAACGGCCACACGAGGATTTGTTCGTAACAAATAAGTACGGCGGCGTTTTGATTGTGGATGCGGATTGTTCCGCGGGCAAAGACTTTCAGTGGCACGCCGTCATCACTGAGGGGCCTCCACATTCCAATTGGAACGGGAATGCGCTCTTGATAAAGCGCTGTATTTTGCTCGCCGCGTGCGAGCAGCACATTCAAGTACCGCTTCCGCGCAAATGGATTTCTCGAAGTGCCTGGTGGGTTGATTCCAGTTCCCATAAGCACTGTGCGGTGCTGCGAAGCAAGCGCGGTTAAAGTGTCTCCCCAAAAAGCATCCGTGGATTCATTCCAGTGCGTGAGCAGATGTTCCGGGAAGAGGAGCACGGTCGCATGCGACTCGAGAATCGTTGTCTGCATGGTTTGGGCCGTGTTGTATTCGGTCGTAAAGTCGGGGTCCCCCTGTCCTGTGCCCCCATAGTTTGTGTTGACGGCTTCCCATCCCGCCGGGATCTGCGGTTGCGTGTACTGAAAATGAAAGACAAGAGTACAGAGCGTCAAACTGAGGAGGCTCTGCAAAGGCTTAAAGCGGAAGAGACTGAGGAAGACGATGATGAAAGCCAGGCCGAGCCACTTCGAGCCGGGAAAAAGAACACCCGCGGAAAGAAGGGGCGAAGCCCATCCGATGATCCCAAGCGGCGGCATCGCCGCGAGCAGAACGCACAACGGCAAACAAAACGCAGCTCTTCCACGTCCGCGTGCGAACAGCAAACCCCAGGGCAACGCCAGCAGAAATGCGGCGGCTAGACAGAGGGCCAGACCAACGAGCGGCGTCGCGCGTTCTCCAAAGAAGACGCGCGCTCCGGGGATGAGAGGCCAGCTCGCCGCTGCGTAGTAGCAGAACATCGAAGCATAGGCATGCGTTCTGGATTTCGCGCCGTAGACAAGGAGCGGAGCGACGAGGGACAGAGGGATCACTGTGAGGTGACCGCTCCAGGCGATCGCCCCCGTCGTGGCGGCAACGAGGGGAAGCGTAACGCTACTGCTGAGGAACTTCGGTAGCAAACGTCCACAGTGGGCGGAGATGGTGCCGAATCGCGGAATTTGGAATGGGGCCGTAGTACCGGCTGTCGAAGCTGTAACTGTTGAACGACGAGACGACCCATACGGTTCCCCGTTCGACTCTGTAGGTGCCGTAAGGCCACGGATCGAGCGGCCGTTGAAGGTGGTCGCGGAATCGTCCTGCGCTGTTGGGAAGCAATTGTCCATTGACTCGAATTCCATTTGCGCTCACCTCCACTTCGTCGCCGGGAAATGCGACGCCTGGTTTGAGAAGCGGCGCTCCGCCATCCGGGCAAGCCCCTGCGGTGCGATATTGACGGATGAGCGAGATATAGGCCGCGTTTCCTTGCGGGCAGAAGTCAAGAAGTATTGCCTTTGACGAATGGCTGGTGATGTAGAAGCCAAGCGGTAGTGAGGGAGTGAGATTAACGCGGATGCCGAAAACCCAGCCCGCAATGAGCCCGAGAAAGAAGGGAGATCCCAGCAGGCAGACCCAGAGATCTGCGCCGCGGAGTCGATTGTGTAGTTCATAAGAGCCAGGTATCTTGCGGTTCTGAGGATTCGATAGACGGAGCGCCATCGGTCATGACCTCGTTCGGGAGTGTGGCGTGCGGTTT
>DATEWL010000049.1:0-2826 GCA_035258025.1 Candidatus Acidiferrum sp.
AAAATCGTTCAAGAACGTGCGGAAGAGTCCGGTCGAGAACTTACATCCATCCCAAAAGCAAGTCGAAAGCTAAAGCCATCCTCAACGATCATCTCATAGCACTTGTAGACCTGCGTCGTCGGAGGCTCGACAATTTTTGCGCCGCGTTCTTTCAACTCTGCATATAGAGGATCGAGGTCGCTCACCCAAATGTACGCGTCGATGCTTCCCTCGCACCGTTGGATGTTGGGAGAGGAGGCACAGCCGGTGTCGGCCTTCCCAAAATGAATTTCGACGGAATCTCGCGCAACGATTGCATAGATGGGAGGGTCGAGAAAGTAACCGCGAATGCGAAAACCCAGAACATCGCGGTAATACTCGGCCGCGGAGACGACGTCGGGCACGACGAATTGCGGCGAGATCATCCTACATTCGACGGCCGACTTGTTTTGAGGATCTGCCATGCGCGATCTCTCTGGAGCTCGTAACGCGGAAGATAGCACTCAGTTGGTTGGGATTCAATGCGGACGCAGAGTTGGCAGCTCAGCCGCGACGGCACAGTATGAATGAGGCGCGAACTTAATTCACCGAGTCTGCGAGGCAGTTCTTAACGGTGTTTTTTCGCGGGACGACGAGCCTTTCTCTTCTTTCGTGGCCGTTTTGTTTTCTTTGGATTTTCAGCCGCAGCCAACTCGCGTCGTTTCTTGGATGCCCAGCCTGGCTTGTTCACCTGCCGGCCGCGGGCGATTGCCAGCGCACCCGCGGGAACGTTCTCCGTAATCGTGGAACCTGCCGCCACGTAGGCGCCATCGCCGACGCGAACCGGTGCTACGAGCGCGCTATCGCTTCCAATAAAGACTTTGTTGCCGATCGACGTCGGAAACTTGTGAAAGCCATCGTAATTGCAGGTGATGGTGCCCGCGCCGATGTTTGATTTTGCGCCGACCTTGGTATCGCCCAAATAGGTCAAGTGCATTGCTTTGGTACCTTCGCCGATGGTGCTTTTCTTCAGTTCGACGAAATTGCCAATGCGTGCGCCGGCTTTCAGGTGATTGTCCGGGCGCAGGCGCGCAAACGGCCCAATAATCACGCGATCATCCAGGCGGCTCTGCGCAACAACGCAATGCGGCTCGACGGTCACGTCATCTCCAAGCAGCGCATCGGTAAGCACGCTACCGCTGCGAATCATGCACCGTGCACCGATTTTGGTTTTGCCAAGAAGTTGCACGCCCGGATCGATCACCGTGTCTTCACCCACGGTTACTTCCGGATCGATCAGCACGGTCTCGGGCAGTTGAATAGTGACGCCGCCATCCATCAGCGTCGCGCGTTTCCGTTCGCGAAATACGCGGTCCACTTCGGCCAAGTCGGCGCGCGTGTTGCAGCCCAGGACTTCGCGGGAATCGGGGGCAACTTCCGCAAGCACAGTTTCGTTCTTGGCGGTCATAACCGCGATCGTATCCGTGAGATAAAGCTCGCGATGTTGATTGTTCGGCTTGACTTGCGCCAAGGCCGGCCACAGCTTGTCCAGCGTGAAGCAATAGATTGCGGAATTGATTTCGTTCAGCTCGCGTTGATCCGGGGTGAGCTGCGATTCTTCCACGATGGCCGCGACGGCAGTCTCGGATTTTCGCAAGATGCGGCCGTAGCCCGAGGGCTCCGCGAGCACAGCGGTCAATATCGTGGCTGCGGCATCTCCGGCGCGATGTGCGGCGATGAGAGCCTTGAGCGTTTCCGTGCGCACCAACGGCGCATCGCCAGGCAAAACGACGGCAAGTTTCACCCGGCCCAGGGTGCGCCGCACGACTTGCATCGCATGCCCCGTGCCGTGCTGCGGTTGCTGCAACACAGCCTCGGCGCCGAGGGGCTCAACCATGGACGTTACTTGGTCGGCCTGGTGCCCCACGACGACGACCGTTTGTTTTGCGCCCAATGGCGCGCACGCGCGAATGACGTGCTCGATGAGCGTGCGTCCCCCCGCGCGGTGCAATACCTTGGCAAGACTTGATTTCAGCCGCGTGCCTTTTCCCGCGGCAAGAATGACGATGGCCAAATCGTGATTGGACATGAGGGTTCTATTCTCGCCTCTCTGCCTCATCTTTGACAATCGCGAGGAACGTAGCTGCTGCACAATGTGTTCTGGACGTAATCTGGCGCCCGGACTAGAGTACTGCTTCTTCTGGTCTTCCGGGCCCAACGAACGCTAGATGTTCCAGGAAAGGAGTGGTCGGCATGCAAACATGTTCTCGCTGTGCGGCATCCGTCCAGGAAGGTGTGTCATTTTGTCCCTCGTGCGGCAACGGCCTCACTGGTATCCCAGCTCCCATGGTCGGGCGATCCCCCCTATACCCTGCAAGCTCAGTAGCTTACGCCAGACCACAAGAGACCAGCGGGAAAGCCACCGCGAGCCTGATCTGCGGAATCGCTGCCTACATTATTCTGCCGTTTCTTGCTGCTATCCCTGCGATCGTTTTGGGGCACCTGGCACTCTCGGACATCAAGAAAAGGGCAGGCCAGTTGAAAGGAAACGGCCTCGCTATAGCCGGCATGGTGATGGGTTATGCCCAGGTGGTGTTCATCCCGTTCATTTTGATCATCGCCGCGATCGCAATCCCAAATCTGCTGCGTGCGCGGATGGCAGCGAACGAAGCTTCTGCTGTGAGCACCTTGCGAACTTACAACACAGCGATGGTGACCTATGCGACGAAGTGCCAGAACGCCGGCTTTCCGGGGTCGGTGCAGAACCTCGGCCCTGGAAGTGGTGACTGCCAAGGAGCCAACCTCGTGGGCGCGGTGCTTGCTGCCCCGGATGCGACAAAGAGTGGGTACAGATTTTTCTACTCGCCT
>DATEWL010000050.1:0-3486 GCA_035258025.1 Candidatus Acidiferrum sp.
CTCGGCACCGGTTTTCCCGGTTGCGGAAGTGTGGATTTGCCCGCTTCCGTACGCGGCTGTTTTTGAACGATGTCCTGATTTTCCATTAATCTTTAGCGAGAACCGATCTGGCAACTCAGCGTATGCCTGCATTGTTACAAATGCATTACAACACACCCCGCAATAACAGGCAAAGTGCGCTGCGTGTAAACTGAGAAATCCGGCGCGTCAGAAAACCGCTACTTTAATGTGCAGGAATTTCTTGGGATTCTGCCGGAACTCTCCGATAAGCAATCGCATATCGCCGGTAAGGCCGCTCAAATTGTCGTAGAGTCTCGGATCGGAGAACAGTTTTCCCATGGTAGTCGTGTTGTCATTCAGTTTGGCGGTTGCATTAGCCACATTTTCGGTGGTTTCCCGCATCTTGTTGTAGAGCGTATCGTCCGTCACGAATTTGCCAAGCGTGCCTTTGCCTGCGCGCACGTCTCCGATCATGGCGTTGCCATTTGTGGCCGCTTGTTTGAATTCATCATAGAGCGAGGGATCGTTGAGCAGCTTTCCGATGGTTCCCTTCTGCGAGCGTACATCGGTCAATATTACGTTTACGTTGTCGAGCCCCTTGTCCACTTTGTTGTACATCTCGTCCGACGCTACCAACTTTCCGAGGGTTCCTTGTCCAGCTTGAATATTCGCGAGCATGCCCTCGCCGCGGGAAAGGATGCTGTTCAG
Organism: Candidatus Acidiferrum sp.; assembly: GCA_035258025.1. Taxonomy (GTDB): domain Bacteria; phylum Acidobacteriota; class Terriglobia; order Acidiferrales; family UBA7541; genus Acidiferrum. The sequence goes on from DATEWL010000050.1 coordinate 709, forward strand.
ATGATTGTAGGCCTGTTCGTCGACCAACAATTTCCCGAGCGTACCTTTCCCCGCCTTTACTCCGTTGACCAGTTCCTGGATGTCTTCCGAGAGCGTTTGCAGATTTCCCAATACGTCCGCGCTTCGCTCCATCACTTCCTTCATCGCCCTTTCTTCCGCTCCCGGAACTTCTTGCCCGTCCTTGAGCTCCGCACCTGTGACTCCCAGACTGATGTTGACGTACCGGTTGCCCAGCAACCCTTCCGTCACAAGGCTCGCCGTGGAATCCGTCAGAATGTCGCTCTCGTACTTCCTGCTCACGCGCATGACGACTTCAATGTTCCTGTTTTTCGGCCGCACCTTGCCTGGTGTGTGAGGCGCCAGATTAATGGATTCGACGTTTCCGATTTCCACTCCATTCAATCGCACTGGAGCTCCGTGCACCAGACCCGAAACGTCCGGCAGATAAGTGATGAGCCGGTATTTCGGGCCAATCGTTCCCGCCCCCGTCACATAGAAAATGCCGGCGGCCAGGACCGACAGGCCAACCAGCACGAACAACCCCACGCGCAGTTCCGTCCACGTCACTTGTTTGCGCTGCGCCATTTTTTCTTCCCTCCCTTTCGATCTTGCAACCGCCTGCAATCACACGAGAAACCGCTTCAGATATTCATCCTTCGTATTCACAAGTTCTTCCTGGCCGCCCTCGAAATAAACTCCGCCATCCCGCAAAACCAGAAAACGCGTCGCCGCCATCCGCGCTTCGCCTGGCGCATTTCCGTTGGACACCCTGCGCACAACCCGCTTGGATGCGGCGTCGAAGCGAAAGTTCGCGAGAGCGAAACCGTCCTGAAGCCGCTGCGTCGCGAGGAGCGCCGTCACGCCGAATACGTCGCGCAGGCGCAAGATGAGTGTGATGATGGTTTGCGAAGTGACTGGATCCAGCCCGGCTGTCGGCGAATCGTAGAGCACGATGGACGGCTGGTTAATCAGCGCTCGCGCGATCGACACGCGCCGCCGCATACCTCCGGAGAGTTCGGACGGAAACAGGTCCATGGTGTGCTCCAATTCAACAAAGCGCAGCACCTCGCGCACGCGCAGCTCGACCTCATCACCCTTCACTCTGTCTTCGTGAAGGCGGTAGGCCACGTTTTCCCCGACCGTCATCGAATCAAACAGCGCTCCTTCTTGAAAGACAAAACCAATTTGGCGCCGGAAGGCGAGCAAGTCCCGCTCCGCCATGCCGGATACATCCCTGCCGAGCACCTGGATGTTACCCTTCGAAGGCCGCAGGAGTCCCGCTGCCAGTTTGAGCGAAAGGGTCTTGCCCATCCCTGTTTCGCCTAACAGCACCAGCGTCTCCCGCTCCTGCACCTGAAAGGAAACTGCGCGCAGAATGTCTCTTCCGTCGAAGCCGATGCGCACGCCCTCAAATGTGATGGTTGGACCGGAGTCGGAACTCGATGTGAGCGCGCTGGTCATCGGGCGTGTGGCCGCCATTATAGCGGTAATTCTGTTGTTACGAGGGTACGAAACAACCTGCGCTTACTGAAGCCCGGTAGGTCCCGCAGGTTCTAGAAAAGTTTGTCGGCGAAGTACAAAGCCACTTTGGTGAGAAATGCGTCGGCCACAATGATCATGACGGAAGACAGCACCGCGGCTTGCGTCGTGGCCCGGCCGACACCCTGCGTGCCGCCGCGCACCGTCAGTCCTTTGTAACAACCAATGGTTGCGAGAATGAATGCGAAAAAGAACGGCTTGGTGAACCTCTGCATCAAGTCCGCAAAATCGAGGGCATCGATGGCGCGGCGCCAGAACTCGACCGCGGTGAGGCGCAAAGAAAAAACCGAAGCGACGCAGCCGCCCATCAAGCCCATGAAATCGGTCATCGCGGTCAGGAGAGGAAGGGTCAACAGCGTGGCAATTACCCGTGGCGCTACCAACTTGCGGACGGGATCGGTGCCCATTGCGCGCATGGCGTCGACTTGTTCGGTCACCAGCATCGAGCCAAGCTCGGAGGCGATCCCCGTCGCGCAACGGCCCGTCACCAGCAATCCTGTAAGCGAAGGCCCCAACTCCCGGACAAGTGCGATGGCCACCACGTCGCCGGTCAGCGAGGTCTGGCCGAAGCGAGTGAACTGCGCCCCCGTCTGCAACACCATAACCGCGCCTATAAAAAAACCCGATAGCAATATGATGGGGAGCGAGCCAGCGCCGATGCTGTCCATCTGCTGCAGAACGTCTTGAAGGTAGTACGGCGGGGTGACCAGAGTGACCATCGTGCGGCCGCAGAGCATGGCGTAATCCTGCACATCCGCCACGGCGCCCTTCAGAGCGTTGACCAGCACTCCTGCGACGGTAATTTGCGGTTCCGTCTCGTCTTCGCGACCTGCGACCTGCAGAGGTGTGTCTGCCACGAGTACCTGTTCGTCAGCCGTCTCGCTGAACTCCTGCGGCACAAAACCTGAGTCGGAAGCGTAACCGCGAGTCAAGAACACGTCAAGCAAGCAGTGCGACGTACGTGCTGGCGGTAATTTCTCTTACAGAGACCGGCGTACTGCCGGCTGGGGTATCCTAATCGCGAGAAGAATAGCGTGATAACCCGCATCGATCACATACAGTTGGCCGCCCCAAAGGGCTGCGAGGCCGCCGCTCGAGAATTCTACGGATCGATTCTCGGCTTGGCTGAAATCGAGAAGCCTGCTTCGCTCCGCGCGCGTGGCGGCTGCTGGTTCCAATGTGGCGATCAACAGATTCACATCGGCGTGGAATCTGATTTTCGCGCGGCCAAGAAGGCTC
>DATEWL010000051.1:0-6653 GCA_035258025.1 Candidatus Acidiferrum sp.
CTCCCGCCCTCCACTTCCCTACCCTCGCGGACAGGCCGTATAAACTCCGCGCCACATGGCCTCTTTCGCGTCTCACGTCCAGTTACGTGGGTAGACTGCGCTCCATAAAGTGGAATCCTCACCAGCCTAGGAACCGTCAACACCGGGGGTGCGTCCATGAAAAAAATAACGTCCGCTTTCTTGCTTGCGGCAATGGTGTTAAGTCTTGAAATAGCACACGCGAGAGACAAACACAGCCCGGTTCCCTCGAAAGTGCTTTCCGCAAAAACGATCTTCGTGGATAACCAGACGAACGACGCTGAACTTCAACATGACGCCTACATGGGCCTGAACAAGTGGGGACGGTATGACATCGTGGACTCTCCGCAGAAAGCGGACCTCGTGCTGAGGCTTTCCGGAAGCAGCGTGGTGAAATTCGTTCCCGGCGGCGACGCAGCCACCACCTACAATCCTAGGCCGGTGAGCGAAAAGTCCGCCGGAGGAGAAGAACTGGCTCCGCCGGGCTGCACGAAGATCACGCTGATCGAACCGAAGAGCGGAACCACTTTGTGGTCGGACGTGAGAAAGACATCCAGCGCGCAGGAAAAGAGCAGGCTCCTCGAAGGGCTGCACGACGCTGTCGATCAGCAGGAAAAAACGCGAAACAAGTAAGCTCTAGGGTCGAACCGGAAGCCCGTTTGGGAAAAAGGGCGGACGAGGGGAATCAGCCGACGCGAGTTTGATTGCCCTTCGAAGCTTCATCCAGCCAGCGCTCTAGAACAGGCTGGTATTGCGCCTCCGTCTCGAGGAAAACGACGCCGGCGCCCATATTTGGCTGCGCGTAGACGATTTTTGACTTGGCCTGGAAGAAGGCGTCCCCGGCCGAAATCTTGACCAGCACGAGCGTTCCCACCGGAAAAGGATTCATCATATCCAGGTAGCAGCCGTAGAGGCTTAACTCGCTGACGCGCGTGGCGATGCGCACATCCGACGTCTCCTCGATGAGCTCGGCACTGGCGATAAACGTATATCTCGGTGTGCGACGGCGTTCAGATCCCAATGAGCTGCCTCCGAAAGGATGCCCCGTTGCCCCTTTCCTACGATGGTACGACGGATTGCGAGAATGTTGTTCGCCAGTCGCCCAAATCATAACTAGTAGGAAGCAGGTTGGGTTTCGATTCCGAGTTGAATACTCTTGCGTGGGTCGATAAGAAGAGCGGCCACGGACGTCGCGATGACATTCCCTTTGGATGGGTTAATGTTGGCCGAGCGAGCGGGTCCTCCCAAAGTCCAGGACGTCACTCGTCGCGAAGTGCTACGGTAGGGTCGAGGCTCGCCGCACGCCATGCTGGGAGCCAGGACGCAGTGGCAGCGATTAGGAAGAACACCACCGCCATGGTGACAAAAGTTGCTGGATCGGTGGTCTTAATGCCCACCACCATTGTCGTCATCCAGCGTGTGAAAGCGAAAGCCGCGATCAGGCCGACGACAATGCCGATGCCTGCGAGGCGAAGTCCCTGGCCCACAACCAGCTGGAAAATGTTGCCGGACTGCGCGCCCAAGGCCATGCGAATGCCGATTTCGGCGGTGCGCTGTCGGACGACAGTCGCAAGCACGCCGTAGAGTCCGACGCCCGCGAGTAGCGCCGCGATGACTGCGAACGATCCGATGAGCATCAAGGAAAAACGCGTGCCTGCTTGCGCCTTCTCGATCACAGCATCCATGGGCTGCATGTCGGTGATCAAGAGGTGGGAGTCGAATGTCTTAAGCGATGTGCGAACGTCGTTCGCATACTTCGATGGGTCAGTGGTGGTTCGGAGAGCCCAGTGATCGGTCGCGCCGAAGCCGATGTACGCGTCCGTAAAATAAACTTGCTCACGTCCGGGCTCGGTCAACGAAACACCGTGTTGGTGGGCGACGACGCCAATAATCTCGACCCACACGGGTTCTGGTGTTTGGATGCGGATAAGAATGCGCTTGCCAACCGAGGACTGGCCAGGATAGGCACGATCCGCCAGAATTTTATCGACCACGACTTGAGTGTGGCCCGGCTGGTTGTCTTCGTCGGTGAATGTGCGGCCCTCGAGCAGAGGTGTGCGCATGGTTTCGAAGTACCCGGGAAGCACGATGAGAGGATCGACTGCTTTATACCTGCTCGCGTCGGTGAGCGCTTCCTCGGTGCCCCAGCGAATCGGACTGTAGCCACCCGTGAGCGGGAATGGAGTTGCGGCAGTTACGCTTTGAACGCCGGGAATGGCGCGCAGGCGTTCTTCGAGCTGGCGAGTAGCGACGGCGCGCTCTTCCGGCTTCTGCAAAAATCGATCGGACTGAACTTGAAACGTGAGCAGGCCATGAGGATTGAAGCCGGGGTCGACGCGCTGCAATTCGAGAAAGCTGCGTACCATCAGTCCCGAGCCGATGAGAAGTACATACGCGAGAGCGACTTCGAGGCCTACCACGATCTTGCGCGAGAGGCCACCCCTGGCAAGACCTTCGCTGCGGCTCGTGCCACGCAAAACGATCATCACGTCTGGACGAGCCGCGCGCCACGCCGGCGCCAGGCCAAAGATGGCAGCGGCGACGAGGCTGGAAATTACAGTGAAGATCAGCACGGCCGTATCAATTCGGATTGTATCGAGGCGCGGGAGATGCGCGGGAGCGATGGCGAGCAGTTCGTGAATGCCGGCCCATGCGATGCCGAGGCCACCCAAAGCGCCAATCGTAGCGAGCAATAATGACTCGGAAAGTATCTGGCGGGCGAGATCCCACCTGCTCGCGCCGATAGCGGAGCGAATGGCAAGTTCGCGTTCGCGCAAAGAAGCGCGCACCAACAAAAGGTTGGCCACGTTGGCGCAGGCAATGAGCAAAAGAAAAATCACCGAGCCCATCAGCGCGAGAATGACGGGGCGGACTTCGGAAACGAGATGCTGCCGCATCGGCTCGACGCGAATGGCGTAGCCCGCGGTGTTTTCGATCTTGAAATTTTTGCGCGCTTCGCCGGCAACTTGATCGGCGGCCGCTTGTGCGCGCCCAATCGTCACGCCTGGCTGCAATCTCCCGATCACGCGCATCGAGACGCCATTTCGATCCGCGGCGTCGTAGCCGAGCCGATTCGCAAGCCAGATATCGGGAGCGGCTTGCAGATCGGAGGAGGGCGGGAAGAAAATCTGAAAGTGGGGCGCGAGGACTCCGACGATTCGCGGGCTAAATGGCTTCCCCTTGTTTAAAGATTGCCCGATTACATCGGGATTCGAGCCGAACTGGCGCTGGAAGTATTCGTAACTAAGGATCGCCATGATCGGCAGGCGTTGCGGAGGCGTTGCCGATTGGGCGCCCGGCGCGGGCGGAGGCGGTTGCGGTTGGCCGTCATCGTCGGAGAAGTCGCGGCCGAACGCGAGTCTCGCGCCAACTAGCCGGAAATAGTTCGTCGTCACGACGCCTGCGTGGACTTGTTCCGGAGTGCCGTCTTCGCCGGTCAAGGTTAAGGGGAACGTGAAGACACCCGCGATCCCTTGGAACTCACTCTTCGTCGCTTCGCGCATGTCGATAAAATTCGCGTTGGACCAAGGAAAGTCCTTGACGCCGCGATTGCGCATGTCCGTGGGAATAATGACGAGCTGATCGGGGTCTTTGTACGGGAGCGGGCGCAGCAGCACGGCATTGGTGACGCTGAAGATGGCGGTGCTCGCGCCCACGCCCAAGGCGATAGTTATCGCGGCGGTGAGTGCGAAAACGGGACTCTTGCGCAGTGTTCGACCGGCGAATGCCAGATCGCGTAGCGACATCCTTCACCTCACTCGCGGGATGTTTCGGCGCTAAGAATACTACCTTCGTCGCCGCCTCGGGGTAGAATCACATGATTATGAGGGATCGAACCAGAGCGCGGGAATTGGCGGCGGAGTATCTTCGAAAAGATGATCCGACGGGTTGGTTCGAAGCGCTCTACAAAGAGGCGGAAGCCGGCCAAAGCGCTGTGCCGTGGGCGGACCGCGGGGCCAATCCCGCTCTCGTGGAATTTTGGAGTACGCATCCGCAGCCGACGGACGCGAAGAAGGCCCTGGTGATCGCCTGTGGACTGGGGGACGATGCGGAGGAATTATCGGCATGGGGATTCGAAACGACCGCTTTTGATATTGCGGAGACGGCCATTCGAACGGCGCGCGCACGATTTCCGCACAGCAAAGTGCAGTACAGCGTGGCGGATTTATTTCAGCCCCCGGCTGAATGGCAACGGAAGTTTGATTTCGTTTTCGAGGCAAATACGGTGCAAGCATTGCCTGCCGGGATTCGATCCCAGGCCATCCACAAAATCGCCGATTTTGTCCTGCCGGGAGGCAAGCTGCTGGCCATCGTGAGGGGACGGGAGGCGAATGAGCCTGAGGGACAGATGCCATGGCCGCTGACGCGGAACGAATTGAACGAGTTTGTGCGCGCCGGGCTCATCGAGGAAAGCTTTGAAGAATATTTTGACAATGAGGAGCCACCCGCGCGAAGATTCCGTGTCCTGTACAGCAGGCATTAAAAAACGCAACGCCTGTTGAAAGTGATGAGGAGGCACATTGCATTACAAATTCGGGCGGATATTCGACAGACAAGACACGGGCGATACGAGCATTCGTCGTCTCGCTCGGCGTACTGCAACATTTGTTGCGTTCGCTACGGCGCTTGCGATTCTTGGTCTTATGCCTAGCCGTGCAATGCCGCAGGACGCAAAAGCAGGCGGCGACCTTGCGGGAACATGGAAGGGCGAGCTGGGCGAAGGGGCGGAGAAGCTGCATATTGTTTTGACGATTACGAAGCTGGCCGGCGGTGAGTTCAGCGGTCAATTGCAGAGCGTGGATCAGGGCGCGACGATCCCTATGGAAAACGTGACGCTGAAGGGCGACGCGGTGCGCTTTGAGGTGAAGGCCATTGGCGGAGTGTATGAGGGGACTTTGAATGCGGCGCGAACAGAGTTCGCGGGCACGTGGACGCAAGCGAACGTGCCAGCGCAACCGTTGAAGTTTGCGCGGAGCACAGAAGATTCGGCGGCGAAAGATGGCGCTGCGCAAAAACCTGTGGAAGGGCCGAAGACAAAACCGATTTCTGCGTTTGTGGATGTCGTTATTCCAATTGCGCCGACGGCGTTTAAAGCCGATGGAAAATGGCACATCGTCTATGAACTGCACTTGAACAACATGGACCGGTGGGACTACCAATTGACGAAAGTGGAAGCGCTGTCGGGAGATGCTGCAGGGCGATCGCTGGTCTCGTACGCGGGAGCGGACTTGGAAGGTGCGATGGCGCGACCGGGGCAGCCGGGAGCTGCGGAAAAAGCGAAGATAACGCCGGGCTCAATGGCCGTTGTGTACGTATGGGCGACGGTGGATGTCGCGGAGGCTGTGCCTGCAACGTTGCGGCAACGATTGACGGTGAAAGTTGGAACTTATCCGGAAGAGATGACGATTGATACGGCAGCGATTCCTATTGGGCGCGCAGCAGTGGCAATCAGCTCACCACTTCGCGGCGATCATTGGCTGGCTGCAAACGGTCCATCGAACAACTCAGGCCACCGCCGCGCGTTGATTCCAATTGATGGCCGCGCGGCGATCTCGCAGCGGTTTGCAATTGATTGGGTGCGCTTGCGCGATGACGGAAAGACTTTCCAGGGAGATGAAAAGGCCAACAAGAATTATTATGCGTACGGAAGCGATGCGCTGGCGGTGGCGGACGGAGTCGTCACTGAGGTGAAGGATGGAATACCGGAGAATGTTCCGGAAATAAATTCACGTGCTGTACCGATTACTCTAGAGACCGTGGGTGGAAACCATGTGATTTTGGATATTGGCGGCGGCCACTTTGCGTTCTATGCGCACTTGCAGCCGGGATCTTTGCGCGTGAAGCTTGGGGATAAAGTGCGGCGCGGGCAGGTTGTTGGATTGGTGGGAAATTCTGGAAATTCGACGGAGCCGCACTTGCATTTTCATATCGAGAATGCGACTTCGCCGTTGGGAGCTGAGGGATTGCCTTACGCGTTGCCGTCGTTTGAAGTGGTGGGGCGCGGCGAGGAATGGAAACCCGCGGACGCGAAGGGGCCGGCGGAAGTACACAAGAATGAGATTCCCTTAGAAAACGAAGTCGTGAATTTCGCGGCGGCCCCGTAGAGAGACGAACAGAAGGCCCTAGCGCGAACCGTCTAAATTTGCACCAACAACAGTGGCACGAGCGACCATCGAATCGGCACCAAGTGTGTAGTGCACCAACAGTTCGGCCGGACGTCGGAAAAAGGTCTTCCACACGTCCTCGTCAAGACGGAAGCTGATTTCAAGAGTCCCAGAGTTCATCGGCTGTATCGTCAAGGGAAATGCCCCGGGTCGAGACCATGGACGCCAGTTGCTCGCGTAGGCTTTGCCGCGTGCAGACAACTCGACCTCAGTGATTGTAATCGGCGAGTCCGAGAGGTTGGTTACCTTGACCTCTGGATCGTACCAAGTCTCGCCGATGAGTTGGTGAGTCGTTTTGGCTGAGACTTCTACTTGAGCTTCGGGCGAAGGGCCTGCGTTGGGGGCTCTGCCTGGGACGCTCGCCTGACGAATTATCATGCCGGGGTCGCACGCGACCGTCAGGACTTGCATTGCGATAGAAGCAATTCCGATAATCCGCTTGGAACTTGTCTTCGTCATGTCAAACATAAT
>DATEWL010000052.1:0-2158 GCA_035258025.1 Candidatus Acidiferrum sp.
CAGCCGCACTCCGGTGTCTGTCTGATCGCCGTTCTCGACCACATAGGTCAAAACGCGGCGAAGGTCTGGGTCGTCCACGCTGCCGGAAAGCACCAGCGGCTCTTCCGTGCGCACGTGAACTTGCAGAGTTCCCGGTGCGCCATCGAATGTGGGTGCCCAATTGATGCCTGCGACTTCCATCTTCGAGAGCTGATCCTCCGTGAAGCGCGCCGAAGGCGAAACATTCACTGTGTGCCCGGTGGAATTGGAATTGAGGCGCGCGGAAATCCATGGCAAGAGTTGCGTGCCGAGCGCCACGCCAAACATAACGAGGAGGGCCCCATTTAAGACAGGGTGCATCACCATAGAGCGCCGCAGCCATCCGAACGGCCGCCAGCGCTCTTGCAGCGGCGGCGCGGACAGATCATCAAGCGCTTCCGCAAGTTCACTGCGGCACTGTGAAAGAAGAATGCCGCCCGTGTCGTTCTGCTCGGAAGCTTGCAGAGCCTCCATCAAGGATTCGTGCAGCCCGCGCTCTTCGGCAAGCTGTGCGGCACAAACCGGGCAAGCCGCGAGATGCGTTTCAACTAGCGTGTTCTCTTGCTCAGTGGTTTCGCCGCAGGCGTAAAAGACCAGCAACCCCGCGACCTCTTTGCACTGGAATTGCTGAGGCGCGCTCATCGCAAGCCTCCCAATTGGCTTCGGAGCTTGCGCGTCGCGCGGAACAGCGAGTTCTTCACCGTTTCTTCCGTAGTTCCAAGCGCGTCACCGATGGCGCGCAGCTTCAATCCTTGATAGTGCTTGAGCTCAAAAACGAGGCGCTCGCGCGGCGAAAGCCGTTCCATCGCCGTGGCGATGCGCGCTTGAATCTCTTTCCCAAAAAGTTGACGCTCGGGATCGAGTGTTGGGCGGTGCTCTCGTTGGCGTTCAAAGAAATCGGTTATGCCTTCTTCATGATTCCCGGAGTTGGACTCTGGCGCTTGATCCTCGGGCCGCGCCTGACGGCGCCGCAACTGATCGAGGCAAACGTTGGTGACGATGCGGTAGAGCCAAGTGTAAAAGCTGCATTCAAAACGAAATCGGTGCAGATTGCGGTAAACCTTGAGGAAAGCTTCCTGGTAAACGTCGCGCGCATCTTCCGGACGTTTCATGAGGTTCAGGGCCAGCCGGAGCACATCCCGGTCATAGCGGTGAACAAGCTCTTCAAAAGCCGCACGGCTGCCGGCTTGAGCTTCCGCCACGAGGGTGCGCTCGTTTAGGTTGGGCAAAGAGTCCACCGTAGCCAGGGAGGCGCCGGTGCCACCCGCCAGGCCTGAATCATTAGCCAAAACTAGAGCCCATCTTGGAAGCGGCATATTTCGCTTTCTCTTCTCGTGCGCTGGTGTTGCTGCTTATTTAACAACAGCTTAGGCCGAATCTGCCAGCCCACCACACTAAGAACATTACGCGACCACCCAATTTGGACGTGCTAAGACGCCCCTGGGTAAGCATCCGCTTCCACTTACAGAACGATTATCGGAGCCTATTTGTTTCCGATTTCCACAGGGGGCAAGTGGTTGCCCTGACCTGGCGCGAAAAGACGATTTTTCAGTCCTAACCGCAGCCTCAACTGGAGGCCCTATGTGGCGGCGGACGCTCGCATTCGCCAGACGATGAGTGGCCAGGAGAGTATCACCAGCATTATTACCATCAGGATGTAGCCATTTGTGCGATAGAACGCGTCTGGTTGTGGCAACAATTGTGCGGCAGCTCCGAGCAGTGCGAGCAGTGCCACGATAAGTAGGCACCCCACCACATTAAAACGAATAACTCGGCGAACGCCAAAGACGATCACTCCCAGCAGAATCGCATCCACTAGGAATTGTTTCGCGAAATCGGTCCCGGTGGCCCAGTCGCTACCAGCGAGAAACATCGCGCCTAGTAGGAAGACCGCGAACCGCAACCAGCGAGCCTTAAGAACGGCCGCCACAAAAGCGGCGATAAAAGCAATGAGACCGGCCAAAAGCAACCCGCTGATCACTGCGCCGCCGAAAATGGCGCCGATGGGCAGGGTAGCGTCGAAGTAGGGAGCAAGAGAGAACGACAAGCTGCGATGCACCGTCTGCCAGTGAAACGTGATGAATTCGAGCAGGCGTCGGAGTCCGAGAATTCCCGCTGCTCCGCACACGCCAATCCAAAG
>DATEWL010000053.1:0-2431 GCA_035258025.1 Candidatus Acidiferrum sp.
ACGTCACTTTGATCCATGATGCGGAACACCAGAGCACGCTGGAGTTGCCAGTGGTAAAGTAGCAGGATGCCAAAAAGAAGACGTATCGCAGAGACCGCAGAGGCTGTGGAGATCATAGAGACCACAGAGAAGAGCGGAGGAGTGGAAGAAAAGAACGGGCGCAAGGAAAAGTATCGTTCAGGTTTCGTCGCAATCGTGGGCCGGCCCAACGCGGGGAAATCCACCCTCCTGAACCGCCTGGTCGGGCAAAAGGTCGCGATTGTCACTTCGAAGCCGCAGACAACGCGCAACCGCATCCAGGGCATCGTAACGGGCCCCGAGGGGCAAATCGTTTTTATCGATACGCCGGGGCTGCACTCGCCGGACTCGGCGCTCGGGCGTCAAATGATGCATGAAGTGGCTGCTGCCCTCGAAGGCATCGATGTTCTGCTGCTTATGGTCGATGCCAGTCGTACCCAGCCGCATGCTGACGACTTCCTCCTCGATCGCGCCAAGCGATTCCGCGGAAAGACCATCCTGGCTTTTAACAAAGTTGACGGTTTTCCGAAGGAAAAACTGCTGCCCCTTATCGAGGCCTACCACAAAGCATTCGAGTTCGCCGCCATCGTGCCAATCTCGGCTCTAAAGGGCAACGGTTGCGACGAGCTGCTTAACGAGATTCTGCGATTGCTCCCTGAAGGAGAGCCGTTCTTTCCGGAAGATCAGGTCACCGACCAGCCGGAGCGCTTCCTGGCTGCGGAAATCGTGCGAGAAAAAGCGATTCAGTCCATGTATCACGAAGTGCCTTACGCGCTCTCCGTGAAAGTCGAGAAGTATGAAGACCTTCCCAAGTTGCTGCGCATTGAAGCGACCATGAATGTCGAGCGAGACTCGCAGAAAAAGATTCTCATTGGGCGCAAAGGCGAGATGCTCAAGAAAATCGGCACGCAAGCGCGCAAGGAGCTCGAAGAGCTACTGGATAAAAAGATTTACCTGGGGCTGTTCGTCAAAGTTGTTCCGGACTGGCGCGAAAATCCGCAACGCGTGCGTGAACTCGATTGGCACGCGCAGCTCGAAGCGTTGGAGAAGAGCGCTGAGGCGAACGACGATTTTGGACCAGAGGAAGTCTGAAAGCGGTGGCGGGCTCTTGCGGACGCCTTAGTCCGGAGCGGCAATACCTAAAGACTTCATTTTTCGATAAAGGTGGCTGCGTTCCAGACCTAGAGCGGATGCGGTCTGCGTCATGTTCCAGCGGTGCTCCTGCAGTTTTCGCAAAATAAATTCACGTTCGTAAGCGCTGCGCGCTTCGTGCAGCGTCGAGTAAGGATGCTCGGGGCTCTGGGCGGCGCCGCGGAAAAGTTCGGGTGGAAGATGATGCGGCTCAATGCGCGCCTGGGGGCAGACAATCACGAGGCGCTCCACGAGATTGCGCAGCTCGCGCACATTTCCAGGCCAGGGATATCGCACCAGGATTTCCATGGCTGGTGCGCTCAGCTCACGGGTCTTCTTGCCGTAGCCTGCGCTGAACTCATCCAGAAAATAGCGCGCAAGCGTGGGGATATCTTCCTGGCGCTCTCGAAGCGGCGGTACAAAGAAGGGAATTACATTTAGCCGATAGAAAAGATCCTGCCGAAACGCACCGCGGGTAATCTCCTGCTCAAGATTTTTATTTGTAGCCGCGATCACGCGTGCATCGACGGTAATCGTCTGGCTGGAACCCACTGGCTCCAGGCGCTGCTCTTCGAGGACGCGCAGAACCTTGGACTGGGTCCGCAGGCTCATGTCCCCGATTTCATCCAGGAAGAGTGTCCCGCCATCCGCCTTTTGAAATTTTCCGATCTTATCTTCCGTGGCGCCGGTGAAGCTCCCCTTGATGTGCCCGAAAAGTTCGGACTCGATCAGTTCCTCGGGAATGGCCGCGCAATTTACTTCCACGAAGGGCCCTTTGCTTCGAAGGCTGGCGGCGTGAAGAGCGTGTGAGACTAGTTCCTTGCCTGTGCCGCTTTCGCCGTAGATAAGAACGCGGCCGTTGGTCGGCGCAGTGACTGCGATTTGCTGCCGCAACGCTTTCATAGGGACGCTGTCCCCGATCACCTGATAGCGATGGCCGAGTTCGCTGCGAAGCAGTTGATTCTCTTCCTGGAGCCGCCGCTGCTGAACGGCGTTGCGCACCAGTACAATTATTTTCTCGAGGGATAACGGTTTCTCGATGAAATCGAAAGCGCCCAGTTTTGTGGCGCGCACGGCGGTCTCGATCGTGCCGTGCCCTGAAATCATAATGACGGCCGGTGCACGCGGAATAGCCTGAAGCCGGCTGAGTGCATCCAACCCGTCGATTCCCGGCAACCAGACATCGAGAAGAATAACCTCTAGATCGCCCGAAGCAGCGCGGTGCAGCGCTTCTTCGGCGGAGGCAACTGCTTCGACGTGATATCCCTCATCCTTGAGGATC
>DATEWL010000054.1:0-4219 GCA_035258025.1 Candidatus Acidiferrum sp.
TCGAAAAGGCCGACTATCAGCTCAAGCCCATGAATTGCCCCGGCCACATTTTGATTTACAAATCGAAGCTCCACAGTTATCGCGAGCTTCCCGTGCGCCTCGCTGAGCTTGGCACCGTCTACCGTTACGAGCGCAGCGGCGTGCTCCACGGCTTGCTCCGCGTCCGAGGCTTCACGCAAGACGACGCGCACATCTTCTGTATGCCCTCGCAAATCGAAGCCGAAGTCGAAGCCTGCGTCGATTTCGCGTTCGCGGTCATGAAGAATTTCGGCTTCGACAAATTCGAAGTCGAGCTTTCCGATTGGGACGAATCGCATCCGGAAAATTACGCCGGCAAACCGGAAGATTGGCACCGGGCCACCGCCGCGCTCGCGGAAACCATGCAGCGCATGAATATCCCCTACAAAACAATGTCAGGCGAAGCCGCGTTTTACGGCCCGAAAATCGACGTCAAGCTCATCGACGCCATCGGCCGTTCCTGGCAGCTCACCACCGTGCAGTTCGATTTCAATCTCCCCGCCCGCTTCGGCCTGCAGTACATTGGCGAAGACGGCGCCAAGCATCAGCCGCTCATGGTTCATCGCGCGCTGCTCGGTTCCGTCGAGCGCTTCTTCGGCATTTTAATCGAGCACTACGCCGGCGCCTTCCCGCTTTGGCTCGCCCCCGTGCAAGTGGAGATCTGCCCTGTCAGCGAAAAAGTCGCCGACTATTCCAAACACGTCACCGGAACATTGAAGCGTCATAACATTCGCGTCCATCTCGACGACCGCAACGAAAAACTGCCCGCGAAAATCCGCGACGCACAGATGCAGAAAATACCGTACATGCTCGTCGTCGGCCCCAAGCCTCTCGCCGAAGTTGTCGAATCCCTCCGCCAAGAAGTCGATTCCCGCGCGACGAGTTGAACACCTTCACTAACCAACCGTGATCTTGCCGTGCAAACTTCGCAAACCATCCTGAACGAGGCCGGATTCACTGAAGGTGTGCGCATGCTGGCGGATCGCGACACTCATTTGGCAGGAGTAGTCCGAAAGTACGGCCAGCCCCCGTTGTGGATTCGCGAACCCGGCTTCCCCACGCTCGTCTACATCATTCTCGAACAGCAAGTTTCTCTCGCCTCCGCAAGAGCCGCCTTCGACCGCCTGAATGCCGCCGTCCACCCAGTCACTCCACGACGCTTTCTAAATCTCACCGACGCCGATCTTCTGCGCATCGGCTTCAGCCGCCAAAAAACTCTCTACACCCGCCTCCTCGCCGAATCCCTCTCCCGCCGACATTTCGATCTTCGCTACCTCCACCATCTCCACGACGATGCCGCGCGCAAAATGCTCACCGCCTTCAAAGGCATCGGTAACTGGACCGCCGACATCTATCTATTGAGCGCCCTCCGCCGACCCGACATCTGGCCCGTCGGCGATCTCGCGCTGGCCACCGCCGTACAAGAGGTGAAGCATCTTCGCCACCGCCCTTCGCCGGAACGCCTGGAAAAACTCAGCCAGTCCTGGCGCCCCTACCGTGCCGTCGCCGCCCGCCTCTTCTGGCACGCCTACCTGTCCAAGCGCGGCCAGAACAGCGCTACTATCAGTCTTTGAGGGAGCTCATGCCTGACCACGTTTCTCGCCGCTTGTTTCTCGCGCTCACCGGCGCCGCGCTCGTCGCGCCTTCCCTCACCTTCGGCGAGGAACAGGAAGAGGATGACGTGCCCGCCTTGCTCGACCACATTCTTCTAGGCTGCAGCGATCTCGATCGCGGCATTGCTTTCGTCGAAGACAACGCCGGAGTGCGCGCCGCCGTCGGCGGAGTCCATCCCGGCCGCGGCACGCGCAACGCACTGCTCTCGCTTGGCGAGCGTCGCTATCTCGAAATCATTGCGCCCGATCCGCGCCAGCCCGGCGCGAAGGATCCTCTCAATTTGTATCAGCTCACCCAGCCGCGCCTCGTCGGCTGGGCCGCGCACCCCGGCGACCTCGATGCCTTCGCCAAAAAACTCCGCGAAGCCGGTGTCGCCTTTGAAGGGCCAACACCGGGCTCGCGCGCCCG
Source organism: Candidatus Acidiferrum sp. (assembly GCA_035258025.1). Classification (GTDB taxonomy): domain Bacteria; phylum Acidobacteriota; class Terriglobia; order Acidiferrales; family UBA7541; genus Acidiferrum. The sequence goes on from DATEWL010000054.1 coordinate 2,041, forward strand.
CCCCGATGGCCGCGTCCTCCGCTGGAAAACCATCAACCTCGCCGACGACCGCCACGGCCTCCTGCCCTTCTTCATCGAATGGAGCGCCGACTCCGTCCATCCTTCCGCTGACGCCCCAAAAGGCTGCACTCTCGATTACTTCGAACTGAACAGCACCAACCCCGACGAACTGACTCCCATCATCCAGAAGCTCGACATCCAACTGCCCGTCGACCGCAGCGATAAGACCAGGCTCCGCGCGCTCTTCACCGGCCCAAAAGGCGATCTCGGCCTGAGTTCTTGAGGCCTTGGAGTATCTGCGAAAGGAGAGCAATTCATGATTCGGCCACTTCTTCTGCTCACATTTCTTTCAATCATCACTATCAGTAGTTCGATATCTGTTCGTCTTACGAACGCGGCGAGCCAGGATTCATGCGCGCAAGCCCACGAAGATTGGGTGACCAATGCTTTGGTGAAAATGGAGAGCATTAAACCGGGCATGGCACGGGAGGACCTTCTGAGGGTTTTCACGACCGAAGGCGGCCTGTCCACAGGTTCACATCGCACATTCGTCAGTCGGGACTGCCCTTATTTCAAAGTTGACGTCGAGTTCAAGGCTGTCGGTCGACCCGACCGCGACAACGAAGGACGAGGGACACTGGACGAAGACAGCCGCGACATAATCGTCAAACTGTCCAGGCCATACTTACAGTTCAGTGTTCTGGATTAGGCGCTCGGCAGATCACGAAAATTTGTTCGCAAACCCCCATTTAGTGTGCCTCTCACAGGCTGAGTCCCACTGAGTCAAATAATCGGAAACTTGCTTGCCTCACGCGTTTTGCCCCTTGCTGTGCTCCCGCGAGCGCGTGCTATACTTTGAGGCCCGTCCCCCGGCTCTTTTGCGCCGTGTGGGGCCGGGGTGGGTCAAACGCTTGGCGGCGATGTGTGGGTCAGCCGCGATTACCAAAGCGTCCGAGGGGGATTTATCGCAGAACGCAGCTTCCGGCAGAGCGACCGTATTCGCGTCAACGAACGAATAAGGGCTCGCGAGATCCGGGTGATTGATGAAGAGGGCGGCCAGCTCGGCGTCATGCAGCCGTTTGAGGCCATCAAGCGGGCCAAGGAAAAAGGGCTCGACCTGGTGGAAATTTCGCCCACGGCCGATCCGCCGGTTTGCAAAATCACCGACTACGGCAAGTATCTCTATCAGGCCAACAAGAAGGCTCACGAGCAGCGCAAGAGCAGCCGTGGCTCGCAATTAAAGGAAGTCAAGTTTCGGCCCGCCACCGCGGAACACGACTATCAGGTTCGCAAGAATCAGATCATCCGATTCCTAGGCGAAGGCCATAAAGTCCGCGCCATGATTTTCCATCGCGGACGCGAAATGGCGCACCAGGAAGTGGGCCGCGCCAAGATGAATCGCTTGCTGACCGAGATCGTCGAACACGGGCAGATCGAGACCATGCCACGTATGGAAGGCAACGTACTCGTGGCGCTGCTCGCACCGAAAAAAGGCGTAAGCGTGGCCAAGCCCGCGGGGCAGCCGTCATCCAGCGCTCAGCAGTCGCAGTAACCGGCGCAATCAATCGCGCAACTGGTATTTTGTAGGGGCGCAGCATGCTGCGCCCGATTTGGGCAACCAAGATTCAGATCAGGAGAGGATCTGCAGCAATGCCGAGAAACCGATCGAAACCGAAATTGAAGTTGAAGACCCACCGCGGTGCCAGGAAGCGCTTCAAGTTCACGGCCAATGGCAAAATCAAGCGGGGACATTCCGGCAAGCGCCACTTGATGGGCACCAAAGCGCCCGGCCGTATGCGCAAGCTCAAGAAGCTGACGCTCGTAAACAAGGCCGACGTGGCCAGCGTCAAGCAAATGCTTCCGTACGGATAAAGACTTTCTTTGAAACATGGGCACGGCAGCAAGTGTCCTGCGAAGAAAATGCGGAACGAAAGTTTCGCAACATCGTGCTAGGCAGCGCTTCACGGGGGCCTGCCGGCCGATTCGCCGCAGAAGTAAACCATTGCCGTAAGGCGATAGCGAAATGCGGCGAGTAGTTCATATCAGGAGACAAACCCGTTGCGGTACGGGCTTTTTTGCACGTTCGCGCACCCTGTTTGTCTCCCAAAATAATTAGCCGTGGCCTCGTGAAGGCTGAGGTCTTGTAGTGGCGGGTCTTTAGACCCGTCCGAAAGAAACT
>DATEWL010000055.1:0-9278 GCA_035258025.1 Candidatus Acidiferrum sp.
TGATGCCGAAATACTGAAACTCCACTTTTGGCGCAATGGCCGAGGGCGGAATGGGCAAATGGACAAGCCCTAGACCGGGCAAGGCCGTTTTTACCAGCTCTGGCAGCAAATCTTTCGAGCATATTTTTATAAGGCGTGGGGTTTTGGCGATAATTTCCGCTTCGCCAGTCTCCGCGCGAACGGCAAGGACCCATCGCGCGCGGTCCAGGCAGCGCTGATCCAAGACATCTCCGTTCCGGAAATTTCGTCCCGCCAAAACCAGTGGGATCTGCAAACAATTCGATGGCACGACAAGCTCAAGATGCGCGCGAATGTGCTGATTTAGCGGGCCGAAACACTTCTCCAAATCATCGTGATTGTAGGCGGGCAACGATTCAGGATGGGATTCCAGCCCAAACGTGCACAAGGCGCCCGCGAGACGCGACATTTCGACATACAACTGCTCCGGATGGCCTCGTTCGGAGACACTCAAGTGCCGCAAGACAGAGAGACTCTCGTTGACAGTATGGACAAACCAGAAACTTGCGATCTCCTCCGAAGAATAACCAGCGCGGCCCTGTGCGGTGGCTCGCCGCGCGCGAGAAAGCGAAGCGCTCTTTTCATCGAGGATGTCCACCAGAGTTCGAGCGATGACCAACAATCGTTCGCTTGCGCTGATTTGCAGGCACGGAGGAATAAAACTTGGATCGAAGATAAGTCGCCCCGAGCCATCGCGCAGAACTCGCGCGACAGGAAGCGTTACGAGTCCTGCGTTATCCTGGGTTTCCAGTGCAAAGCGGATATTTTTCCGGCCAATCTGAATCTGTTTTTCGTCGCGCCCAGTATTCTCATCGGGCAAGGTCAGCATTTCTGCCTGGTAGCGCAAATTCATTGGCGACGGTTCGGAGTCGAGCGAGCAATTCGGCCCTTCAGGCCGCCGCTCCGGCACCGCGAGAAACACCAAAAGAGATTCGCGTGTAGCTGGAAAAAGCTCGTTGATGTTTAGAGCAGGGGGCAGGGCATCAGCGTCAGGCATTTGAAAGGCCATGCCGTCAGCGAACAGTCCGCGCGCATGCACCACAGAGAGCATTCCATTTTGCAGCGTGTCGGCGTCGAGCTTGCAGTTGATCACGCCATAGGGAGCAAACCACAGGCTGGATGTCGAGAAGTGAACGAGGTCTTCAAATGATTGGGATTGGACCTGGAAGTGATGGGGGCCCAGGTACATCCCCTCGTGCCACACCACCTTGGAAAGATGCTTCATTGTTCCGTAGATTATGCCGGGCTCAGCGCGGGGATGCCACGTCTCACCCAGCGAGAACCAGCTCTCCTATGAGGCAGTGCAACAATCGCCGCATTGTTGTTCGGCCAGCGCGTCTTTTCCCCGCTCGACGGACGCACTGAATGCGACTCGTGGCCGGTCTTCAGCCAGAATAAAGACCGGAAAAGCCCCTAAAGGCTTGAAACGAGCCTAACTATGGCGTTCACGTTGATGGATGTCAAGACATTCACCCTGCCTGTGTTGGTATTTGATATTATGCCCGCGCCGTTAGTGAGATACGTGCATGCCTCTCCTACAAATGGGCACCCCGGAGCAGTTTGCCACGCTCCGCGCTCATTTTTTGCAGTGCCGATTCAACGAGGAAACCCTCCGGCAGTGGCTTGAACTCAAACCCGGCAAGGAATTGGACCTCACGGGACTTAGCACGCACCCGCCTTTGAAACGCGAACTGTGCAGCAGTCTCGACGCCATCATCCGGCTTTTCGTGTTTGGTGAATCCCTGTCCTCCAGCGAAGTCGTGCCTCTTTTCCCGGCGGACGTCTGGCAAGCATTTACCCAGACCGGCTTGCTTCAGTCCGATGGCGACGAGGCTAGCAACTGTGTCGCCAGCGTTGCCCTCTATCCGATTCGAGACTTGTTCATGGCCTCGGATCGCTGGACAAAACCAGATCACTCCCTTCGGCCAATGTTTCCCGACATTGTCTATCCGGCACTCACGAAGGCGGTCAGGCAGTTTATCGACTACACCTCTTACGCGCCTTGCGAAGATTTCCTGGAACTTTGCGCGGGTACAGCGCCAGCTGCTTTGCTCGCAGCACGTTCAACCAAAAATGTTTGGGCCACTGATATTGCAGAGCGCTCGGTGGATTTTGCAAGATTCAATGCGGCACTCAACGGCATCCACAATGTGACCTTTGCTTCAGGCGATCTCTACGAACCAGTGCTGGGCCGCACTTTTGACCGCATCGCCGCCCATCCTCCTTACGTGCCAGTCCTCAAGCCCGCGGAAATCTTTTACGGTGGCGGCGAGATTGGCGAGGAAATCACCAAGCGAATCATCGCCGAACTTCCAGGTAAGCTAAAACCAGGCGGGCGGCTCTATTGCCGAACACTGGGGACGGAGCGGCCCGGTCATCCCTTTGAAGAACGCATACGAGAGTGGCTGGGAGATAAGCATCAGGATTTTGACGTTGCTTTATTCACGATCCAAACCCTAGAACCACGCCAATTTTCCCTTTATGAAACGGTCAGCAAGAGTGGCGGCAAAGAACAATTCGCGCAATGGGAAAAGCTCTTTGAAAAGAACGAGGTGCGAGGCCTAGTGGTTGGAATTGTAGTGATTCAGCGGCTCGTTGAGCAGCGGCCCGCGTTCACCATTCGGCGGGATCTTGGCAGCTCCACCCCCGCGGCCGCACTAGAGTGGGCCATACGATGGGAAACGGAAATTCGCTTGGAAGGCAGTGAACAAAGGCTCCTCCAGGCCAAGCTTTTGGCTACTCCTGGAACCGAAATCATCGTGCGGCACGTCCTGCGCGACGGCGAGATCTCTCCAGAGAGTATTACTCTCTCGACCAAGCAACCGTTTGCGACCGAACTCCGGGTGCAGCCCTGGATGACGATGCTCTTGCCGCGCTGCGACGGCAAGACGACCGTAGTTGAATTATTCGAAATCGCCAAACAAACCGATTGGATCGTTCCTGAGACGCCCCCGGAAGAGTTTTTCCGGCTGCTAGCGACTTTGATCAGCGGAGGTTTTCTGCAAACGGAAGAGCTTAGATTGCCTGCGGTAGCAGGATAAGAAGTTCGAGTTGCGGCTCGGGGATGTCGCTGGGCACGAAAGCGGCCAAGCTTCGGCCTTTCGCCACGGTTTCCCAAGCCATCCCAGATTGATTCAAGCTGAAATATTGGTAATTCAGTTTTACGGGAATCGACGCCGGCGGCCTTACCGCATGGGTAAGCTGCATGCCTGGCAGCGCCTGCCGCACCAACTGCTCGATTTGCGCCGCGGAACAAACTTTGATCAGCTGGGGCGCCTTCTTGATTAAATCCCCGTGATTCATGGTCGAGCTGACCGCCAAAAAGAATTTCGTTCCCGTCAGATACCGGTCGTCATCAATGCTCGTCGAGTAGATGGATTGCTTCACCAGTTTCAAGGGGAGCGCGACGAAGTTACTTGGGACTACCGTCTCCAGAAGCTCTCGCAGTTTTTCATCCAAATCCGTGAAGCAGACGCCCAGGTTTTCGTGGTCGTAGAGAGGCAAGTCTCTCGGCTGAATCTTTAGCGAAAAGGTGCTCAGGGCTCCTGCCAGCGACGTGAGCAATCGGAACAGAACGTCAGGATGGCCGTGCCGCACGTCGTGAATGTGGCGCAAAGCCGGGAAGTGTCCATTCACCGTATAAAGTAGCCAGAAGCTTGCAATGTCCGCGGCCGAGAAATCCGCTAGTCCCGCGCTGCGCTGCCGCCGCCCGCCCGCAAGGATGCTGCTTTTTGCCGCGAGAATCTCGACCAGCCGCCGCGCGATTCCCATCAAGTAGTCGTTTGCCGCGATATCGAGCAGTGGAGGGATGTACTGTGGATCAAGCCGAAAGGTGCCCGCGCCAGTCCGCCGAACGCGCGCGATTTGCAAGGAATTGCATCCTTCGCGCGACTCTCCCTCAACAAGAAAACGCAGGTTCTTTCTTGCGATCTGCACCGGCTTTTCCGTCAGGCCGGAATTTTCGTCCTTTAGATTTACGATTTCGGAGAGATACCTGACATCGGCATTTTTCTGCGCAATCGAGACGTTTAGCCCGTGCGACCTATACTCGGGAATCGCCAGGTAGATATCCAGCGATGCCTGTTCGGCCTCAAAAAAGAGCCCAAGAGGTTTGGGAGCCGGAGCGGCATCGGATTCCGGAATTTCAAATGGAAGTCCGTCGGCAAAAAGCCCGGAAGCGCGAGTTAGCGCGAAATTGCCCTCGGTCAAGGCCTCCTGATTGATTTCCAGGTCGAGGAATCCCCAGGGGCGAAAGTTAAGCCCTTCAAGGCGGAACTGTAAGCAACTTTCGACATAACGGTCGCGCGTCTGTAGGTGTTGCGGCGTTAGGAAGGTGCCTTTGGACCAGATGACAGGTTGAAGCTGGCGCATGGCTTGCGGCTTAAGCTAGCAGGTGCGGTGCGTGAAAGTCAAAAGAGATTCCACAGGGCTTGGCCATAGGCGGAGTAAACACTAGTTGGAGCGGTGCGGTTGCCAAACTGGCGCGCGAACGCTTTCTTCAGAGCTATTTAGTCCTTCACCTGTGATGACTGAGGCAGGCCCACCCTTCCCGATCCTTGCGATGCCCCTTTTTGCCTTAATCCCTGTCTTTTATGTTAGATACTGGTTCATCTCGAATCTCTGCTCAGTTCACCCCCAGTGCATTGTGCCGACCAGCGTCTTGCGCAATAGTGCGCAGCATGATGAAGCGTTGCAAACCGACAACCGAGGGGCGAACTTATCATCGCACTGCGGGCCTGCATCGGGTACTCGGGCAGATCAAGCGGAGTCGAGTCGCCCCTCGAACAATGGGGAGAGTCCAATGGTTGCATTTGTTTGCTGGCGGTTCCACGAGACGGTCACCCGGGCCCATTTATCATTCTCAGTTTGAGATATGTAGATAGGCGATTTCGGCCCAGTTCTAGGACTAGAGAACTAATTGACGGACAGCAGGAATCGTGATAAACCGTGCCGATGCAATCGGGTAACCTGCCTCGGAGAAACGATTCTCGCTCTCAAACCACTACCCGCAATGAGAGGGAGACTTAAGGGGAATACATGGCAAAGGAAAGCGTCCACAAGAAGCTCGAGCGGGTTCGTCCGCCTCGAGTGCATGTCACCTACGATGTCGAGGTCGGTGACGCCATCGAGGTAAAAGAACTGCCATTTGTCATGGGCATTTTGGCCGACCTTAGCGGCCAGCCCACGGAAGCGCTACCTAAGTTGAAGGACCGCCGCTTCGTGGAGATCAACCCAGACAACTTTGATAGCGTTCTGGAGAGCTTCAAGCCGCATCTCTCTCTCGAGGTTGACAACAAACTCAGCGATGAAGCCGACGCCGGTAAGCTCAAGGTGGACATCGACTTCAAGAGCCTTGATGACTTTGACCCCGCCAGTGTCGCCAAGAACGTCAAACCTCTGCGCGAGCTTCTTGACCTCCGCCAGAAGCTCGGCGATCTCCGTGGCGCACTTCAAGGTAACGACAAGCTCGACGATCTTTTGATGGAAGCCGTCGGCAATACCCAAAAGGCCGATCAACTGAAGAAAGAACTCGCGAAGGATCAGCCCAAGGGAGGCTCTGATGAGTAAGCCGGAAAAAGCAGCCGCTCAATCGGCGGAAGCTAAGACGACTGAATCGAGCCTGTTGGACCAGATAGTTGAGCAAGGGCGATTTGGAAAAGAACAGGTCGCGCGTGATCGCGGCCGGGATATGGTCAAGGAGTTCGTGGCGCAAGTGCTCGAAGGCGAGATGAAGCTCTCGCGCGACGCCGACGCCACGATCAATGCCCGCGTGGCCCAGATCGATCATCTTATCTCTCTGCAATTGAACGAAATCCTTCATCATCCTGCTTTTCAGAAGCTGGAAGCCAGCTGGCGCGGCATCAAGTACCTCATGGACCAGAGCGAAACCAGCGCCATGCTCAAGCTTCGCGTTCTGAACGTCAGCAAGAAAGAGTTGCTGCGCGATCTTCAGCGTGCTCCCGAATTCGATCAGAGCGTGATGTTCAAGAAGGTCTATGAGGATGAATTCGGCATCTTCGGCGGCGAGCCCTTTTCCGCTTTGATCGGCGACTACGAATTCAGCAAGCATCCTGAGGACATCGAGCTGCTCGAAAAGGTTTCCCAAGTGGCCGCGGGAGCCCATGCTCCTTTTCTAACCGCATCCTCTCCGGAGCTTCTGAATCTTGACAGCTTCGCGCAGCTCGGCGATCCGCGCGATATCGGGAAAATCTTTGACAGCACGGAGTACGCTAAGTGGAAGTCGTTCCGGGCCAGCGAAGATTCGCGCTACGTTGGATTGGCCATGCCTCGCGTGCTGATGCGCCTTCCCTACGGCAAGGACACCAAGCCCATCGACGACTTTAATTTTGAAGAAGGCGTGGATGGCTCCGACCACTCGAAATATCTATGGGGCAATGCGGCTTACGCCCTGGGCGCGCGGCTCACGCAGGCCTTCGCGAAATACGGTTGGTGCGCTGCGATCCGCGGTGTGGAAGGCGGCGGACTTGTGGAGGGGCTCCCCGCGCACACATTTCATACTGATGAAGGAGACGTGGCTCTGAAGTGCCCGACCGAAATTGCCATCACCGATCGGCGCGAAAAAGAACTCGCTGATCAGGGATTGATTCCCCTGGTGCACTGCAAGGGCACGGATTACGCCGCGTTTTTCAGCGTGCAATCCTGCAACAAGGCCAAGAAATACGATAAAGCCGCAGCCAACGCCAACGCCCGGCTTTCCACGCAATTGCCGTACATTCTGGCCATTTCCCGGTTTGCGCACTTCCTGAAGGCCATCATGCGAGACAAGATTGGCAGTTTCATGTCTCGCAAGGATTGCGAGCAGTTTCTAAACCGCTGGATCAGCCAGTATGTGGTTTTGGACGACACCGCTAGCCAGGCCGCGAAAGCGCAATACCCGTTGCGCGAGGCTCGCGTCGACGTTGAAGAAGTGGCAGGCAAGCCAGGCGTCTATCGGGCGATCGCGTTTCTGCGCCCACACTTCCAGTTGGATGAACTGACGGTCTCCCTGCGGCTCGTAGCCGAACTGCCGAAGTCCGCCAGGGGGTAATTTTTGGTGAGCGGCATTTCGCAGCGCGCGCTGTGAAGTTCACGCTCTCCAGGTTTTGATAGATCAAAAGAGGAGGGAGAGAATCCATGGCAACGGACTTTTATTTGAAGCTGGACGGCTGTGAGGGTGAATCCCAAAAAGAAGGCCACACGAAAGAGATTGAGGTAGTGAGTTGGACTTGGAGTGGACACAATAGTGGAACTTTCGCCGCTGGTTCGGGCGGTGGTTCGGGGAAGTTTTCGTCAACCGATTTGTCCTTGCAAGCCCTAGTCAGCAAAGCGTCTCCAAAACTGATCCAGGCGTGTACCAAGGGGTCGCACATTGACAAGGGTGTCCTGAGCTGCCGCAAGTCCGGCGGCGACACCAAGCCTTATGACTTTCTCAAGATCACCTTGGAGCATTGCCTGGTCTCGTCGTACCAAAGCGGCGGATCAGAGGGCAGCGAGGCGCTCGTGGACTCCTTCTCGCTGAACTTTTCCAAGATCACTTACGAATATTTCGTGCAGGATGCGTCCAAGGGAACGGTCTCTTCGACTGGCTCCATTAGTTACGATCTTGCGAAAGCACAGGCGGCCTGAGCCCCAACACTGGCCGTCGAGTGAGTTTGGGCTGCGCTCGGCCCTCAACGTGAGGGCCGAGGCAGCTTTTCTTGGCCTTGCCCGCGCTCGCGTCTCGAGCGCCACACGGACGCTCTATGACCCCACAGCAACTATTACAAGCCGGAAAACTTGACGAAGCCATTCAGGCGGTCAGCGCTGAAGTTCGCGATAATCCTCAGGACGTCAAGCGGCGCACCTTCTTATTCGAGCTTCTTTGCTTCTCCGGGGATTTCTCCCGCGCCGAAAAGCATCTGGACCTTGCGGCCCAGGGCAGCCAATCAGCCGAGATGGGCGCGCTCCTCTATCATGCGGCCTTGCACGCCGAAAGAACTCGCCACGAGATGTTCAGCAAGAAGGAGTATCCTTTGCCGCGGGGGGCCGCCGTTCCCGAAGAGTTGTCCATCAAGGTGAACGGGAAGTTGTATCATTCCCTTGTCGATGCCGATCCGCGCATTGGAGCGAACCTGGAAGTCTTCGCCGCGGGTTCTTATATGTGGATCCCGTTTGCACTGCTTAATTCGATCGACATCGAGCCTCCCAAACGGCTCCGTGATCTCCTCTGGCTTCCTGCGAGAGTTCGAACTTCGGATAAATACCAGGAACGGGAGCTGGGCGAAGTTCTCCTGCCGGTATTAACGCCATTTGCCGCACAACATTCCGATCCAGCGGTCCGCTTGGGCCGTGCGACGCTTTGGGAAGAAAGTTCGGACGGCGAAGTTCTGCCCGCGGGCCAAAAAATGTTGCTTGCCGATGATGAGGAGTGGCCGCTTCTGGATCTCCGCAGCGTGCAAATCACCATGGTCCAGACGGCCTCTTGACGGCCATGCCCCTGCCCGATGGTCTGCTCAACCCCATTCCTGGTGATAACCCCAGCGGAAAAAGCCTTCGTTACGATCCCGTCTACGATAAAATTCGCGAAGCGCGGCGCGAAGAAGACGTTCTTCCGCAGGGAGACTGGTCCCGCGAAGTAAAGAAGGCCGATTACCCCCTCGTCATCAAGCTGGCCACCGAGGCTCTTTCCACTAAAACCAAGGATCTGCAGATTGGCGCTTGGCTGACCGAAGCCATTCTGTTTCGCGATCACGTTGCGGGTCTTCGCGAGGGCCTCGACCTGCTTCGCGGTTTCATGGAAACGTTTTGGGACACGCTCTACCCGGAAATCGAGGACGACGATTTGGAGTTCCGCTCCGCACCGCTCGCTTGGGTCGGTTCCAAGCTTGATGTTGCCGTGCGCCGGCTTCCTCTTACCAAGAACAAGCTGGACTTTTTCAAATTTCAGGAATCGCGCCGCGTCGGTTATGAAGCTGACGCTGCCGCCAGTGACGTGAAAGCGGCGGAGCGAGCCGCTGCCATCGAAGAGAAAAAATGCACGGCGGAGGAATTTGATGAGGCTGTCCGCGCCACCGGCGACGCTTTCTATGAAAAGCTTGCGGCCAATCTCGTTGCCGCTCTCGAGTCGGTGCTGTCGCTCGAGACTTTGAGCGACGAAAAGTTCGGCCGGGAAGCTCCCAACTTCGCCAACCTCCGGACCGCTCTCGAAGACTTGCAGGACGTGGTGAAGCACTACCATCACCCTGCCGCACCAGAAGAAGAAGCAGAGACGCCAGCCGAAA
>DATEWL010000056.1:0-3452 GCA_035258025.1 Candidatus Acidiferrum sp.
CCCGCTGGTTATCACAGAATCGCGTTCCTGCCTCGTGCCTGCTTGGAAGACTTCCACACCAGTGTCTTTAGTTATAGAGGTTAGTCCTTCGATTCTCTTTCCAATCTCAAATTTTCCGGGATATCCGCCCGAAGCAAGCACAACGCACACGCTTGCTCCCGACTTCCAGCGCAATTTCGCGGGATCTAGCCTCCTCGCCGCTACATCTTCCAAAACCTCCGCGAGGTCGAAATCCATGCGCGCCACAATGGCTTGCGCCTCCGGATCACCTAACCTGCAATTAAACTCAAGCACCTTTGGCCCGTTTTTGGTCAGCATCAGGCCAACATACAGAAAGCCCTGGTAGGGGATGCCATCCGCCGCGAGGCCTCTAAGCGTGGGTTCCACAATCGTGGAGATCACTGTATCTCGCAAACCAGCCGGTAACAACTCGTCAGAAGAAAAGGCCCCCATGCCACCGGTGTTTGGTCCACGGTTGCCGTCAAACACCCGCTTGTGATCGCGGGTCGGCACCATCGGCGCGTACTGTTCTCCATCCGTCAAAATAATGAAAGACAGCTCGTCGCCCTCAAGCGTCTCTTCTAGCAGAACGCGATGGCCGCCAGGTCCAAGCTCATTCTTCTCCATTACCGACTCAAGGAATTGCTTGGCCGCCTCCGCATCCGGAGCCAGCACGACGCCCTTACCCGCGCACAGTCCATCGGCTTTGATCACCAGCGGCCAATCGACGCTGCTCAGCGCGGCATAGGCATCGCGCGCCGAATCGTAAGCTCCATACATTCTTGCCGTCGGAATATTGTGCCGAAGGAGAAATTGCTTCGAAAAAATCTTGCTGCCTTCGAGTTGCGCCGCCAGCCGCGAGGGACCTACAATGGCCCAATTTCGTTGGGTAAACGCGTCCGAAATCCCGTTTACCAGCGGCAACTCCGGCCCCACGAGTGCCAAATCCGGCGCAATTTTTTCTGCTAGCGCCACAAACCCCGCGACGTCGCCTGCATCCAGCGCGATGCACTCCGCGTCGGCGGCAATTCCGCCGTTGCCGGGCGCGCACCAGATTTTCTCTACGCGCGCGCTCTGCTTCAGCTTCCAAACCAGCGCATGCTCGCGCCCGCCGCCGCCAATCACCAAAATGTTCATTCAAAGAGCCTCGCGGAAATTTCACTTCGAACGATAGTCACCCGTTAACGTCGTGTCAACTCGCCGCGGTTTTCGGCAGTGGGTCAGTTTCCGATTACTTATCAGAGTCGAAAATAACTACGCCTGTGCTTGGCTGGCGTCAGGATTCGGTAATTCGATCCGATAGCCCAGATTTCGGAGTTGCCGAATCATTCTCCACGTGCGCTGATATCTGGATCGTTTGGTGACTGCTGGGCCCCGTTCTTCGTAACGGGTTCCCTGATGCAGAATCAGCCAGATCAGACGACACTGTCGATGCGCGATGACCCCGATGGCTTGATTATGCCCGAGGCGCGGGACGCAACGGCGATAGATGATCTCGAAGATGCTTCCTTTGGCTTTTACGGCGGCGTTAGCAGTCTGATTGAGCAAGCGCCGCATGTGACGGTTGCCCTTCGGAGAGCGGTGACTGTAGTTCACGCCGGCGCTCTCTTCTTCGCCGGGGCAGGCACCGACCCACGAAGAGAGGCATTTCTCGGAGGGAAACGTCGCTGCGGCAGGGCCGACTTCGGCAATGATCTGCTGCGCGGAGTCCACTGCGAAACCCGGAACCTCCGCTAGCCGCTGGACAGCATCCTGGTGCGGATGGAGCAAAGTGGCTAGCTCTTGATCCAGTTGACCGATCTGCTGCTCGAGGATTTGCAAGTGCTCCAGGGTCATTTTCAGGAGCCGTCGGTACACGGGCTTGAGCTCCGTGCACGCGCCGAGCGCATCACACAATTGTTCCGGTGTAGCGCGCAACCTCTCATGGGCTAAGGCGGCCAGAGCTGCGGGATTGGTTTCTCCGTCAGCCAGTGCCTTCAACATGCGTCTGGCACTGACGCCAAGCAGATCGGAGACCAGGCTGGACAACTTGATATGGGCCTCTTCCAGAAGTGATTCCAGTTGGTTGTTTAACCGCACCAGGTCGCGCCGCAACTGGTACTTCTTGCGCGTCACCGTTCGCCATAAGCGTTGCTCGGCATCGGGCACAAAGCTCAGCGTCAATTCCTGGGCCACCAGCCGCTTCACCAAGCGTTCGGCGTCGACGAAATCCCTCTTGCGTCCCCGTCGCCCGCGATTGGATAGCGCCTGCGCCAGATGCAACGTGCCGGACCTCCGCCTAGCTCCTTCCCGCTTCTCGCAGAGCGGCTTCCAGTACCTTTCCAGTGTTTCCCATACGGGTTTCCAATATTGCGCCGTCGACTCCATGACTATTTCTTCGGCCTTTTGCTCGACGAGCCACGCAGCCAACGATCGCAGTTGTTCAGGGTTGCTGCTAAACATCCGCCGCTCAAATTGGTATTCGCTTTCGATTTCAACGTCGGACACAACTACAGCCAGCATCTTCTTGTGAACATCGATTCCCGCTATCTGGTACGACATAGACTCCTCCTGGCCGGGAGCGGAGAGCGTGCTGCGATTACTTTAACCAGAGTCGCGGGCTATCGCCGCTCCCTAGGGGAAGACAACGACGCCCAATTATTCGCTCAAACACGCACGCTCCGGATCAGACAGATGGACGGTCTCGAACTCTCCACTGATAAACGCGACCTCGCCGTTCCGGGCCGTTGCGATCTTACCAGTGAGTGATTTTCATAAGGTTTCGCGGGCCGAAGGCCCCAAAAGGACAGATGGGATGAGAAGGCCGGTCTCTAGCGGGATGCGATACGCTTTACGGTGCGAATGGGTTTTGCGATTATTGCTTGCATACCATTGAAAAGCGTTTGAGAAAAATTGACAAAGAACTGCAAGCAAGGGTTGCCGACCCTACGTCCGACCCGGATAAGGCCTATCTCCGACCCTACGACTCGGCGCGTCAGCTGCTTGCCGACTTAGTCCCCAAGACGGGCAAAAGATCAACGATGAGAAAACCTAGACCGAAATCACCGCCCAATGTCTATCTAAAAGCGTTGGCTTGACGACCCTCCATAGCAGCTGTGGGGTAGAGCAGGATGCAACTCTCAATCTGGTAGGCGCTTGCCCGCGGCCGTTACCGGGCAAGTGAAAGCGATGCAAAACCACATTCTCCGGGCGGCCGAAAATTTGTCATGTTATGTTCCGCGTCTACTCTTGAAGTTCCTGTTGCGGGATTCGCCCTATCGAGGCCGGTTCTCCGTGGCTCGGTAGTTTCCTCTGCGCTATGCTTGGTCTTGCCCAGGTCGCTCCCCAAACTGAGGTGGATCAAATCTGCAAATGAAACTAGCAGGATTCCTCGTGTGCGTGTCGCTGATCGGCCTTGGTTTCCATCTCCTTCGGCAGTGCTCGGACCGGTTCATGCTTCTGCGCCGCGCAAA
>DATEWL010000057.1:0-3071 GCA_035258025.1 Candidatus Acidiferrum sp.
TTGAAATGTTGAATGTCGCAAATCCTTTACCGCCGGTCCCGCACGTGTCTACGAGGTGCTCGGGCCGGGTCTCGCCTTCCGCGAACACCCGCGCCGCGTGCCGCCGCATCACGCTGGCGAATCCGGCCAACTCCTCGACGCGCACCGGCCGCGTATTCATCGCGGTAAGCAGCCGCACGATATCGGCCGTCTCGACCCGCCCCGTGAGCAACTCTTCCATCACCGCTTCCGCATCCTCCCGCGAGAAAATCTGGCCGGATGCGGCGCCATCAATGAGAGAATTTGTCATCTGGATTCGGCCGCAATTCCGCCGCAACCTTGCTCCGTTTTATACTTTCCGAGTACACTCTAATGTTTGCGACGACACCAAAATTCTAACACTACGGAACCCCGATGAAGATTCATGAGTATCAGGCCAAGGCCATTCTCGCGCGTTACGGTGTCACCACTCCGCGCGGGGAAGTGGCCTTTTCCAAGGAAGAAGCGCGCGAAGGCGCAGCAAGGCTCCGATCCAGCGTAGTGGTTGTTAAAGCGCAGATTCATGCCGGCGGCCGCGGCAAAGCGGGGGGCGTAAAACTCGCACATTCTCCCGACGAGGCCGCGGAAATCGCCTCTCATATGCTGGGAACAAACCTCGTGACCGCGCAGACCGGTCCCGCCGGCCGAACCGTTAAGCGCGTTCTTATTGAAGAGGGATTGGACATCAAGCGCGAACTTTATCTCAGCATTCTTGTCGATCGCAGCGTGGGCAAAGTGGTTTTTATGGCTAGCGCATCTGGCGGTATGGACATCGAAGAAGTCGCAAAGACCCATCCCGAAGCCATCATGCGCGAAACGATTCACCCTGCCGCGGGCCTGCAACCTTATCAGGCTCGCAAATTAGTCTTCGGCTTGGGCCTTTCCGGTGACGTGGCTATGAAAGCTGGCCCGTTTCTCCAGGCGCTGCATCGCGCTTTTGTCGATACAGACTCGTCCATGCTTGAGATCAATCCTGCCGTGGTCACCGCCGACGGCCGCCTCGTCGCTCTCGACGCCAAGATGACCTTCGACGACAACGGCCTCTTCCGCCACAAAGAACTGCGCGAACTGCGCGACCTCGACGAAGAAGACCCCCTCGAAGTCGAAGCCTCGAAGTACGGCCTGAACTACATCAAACTCGACGGAACTGTCGCCTGCATGGTCAACGGCGCGGGGCTCGCCATGGCGACCATGGATATCATCAAGTACGCGGGCGGCTCACCGGCAAATTTTCTTGATGTCGGCGGTGGCGCTTCCGCCGACCAAATCAAAAGTGCGTTTCGCATCCTGATGAGCGATTCCGCCGTGCGCGCGGTGTTCATCAACATTTTTGGAGGCATTCTGCGCTGCGATGTTCTCGCCACCGGCGTAGTTGCCGCTGCCAAGGATTTACAAGTGAAAGTCCCGGTTGTAGTGCGTATGGAAGGCACCAACGTTGAGTTGGGCCAGCAAATCCTCCGCGACAGCGGCCTGAATTTCACCATCGCCGACGGCATGAAAGACGGCGCGCAAAAGGTCGTCGCTCTCGCGGGAGGTGCGCGATGAGCGTTCTCGTAAATGAAAAAACGCGTCTCATCGTGCAAGGTTTCACTGGCCGCGAAGGAACTTTCCACGCGCAGCAAATGATCGAGTACGGCACCAACGTAGTCGGCGGCGTGACGCCAGGCAAAGGTGGGACCAAGCACTTAGAGCGCCCAGTGTTCGATACTGTTCAAGAAGCGGCGAAGGCCACTGGCGCCAACGCCTCCGTCATTTTCGTTCCTCCACCCTACGCCGCCGACGCCATCCTCGAAGCCGCCGACGCCGAAATTCCTCTTGTTGTCTGCATCACGGAAGGCATCCCGGTGATCGACATGGTCCGCGCCTCCGCTACGGTGGACTTCAACAAGACGCGCCTCATCGGTCCCAACTGCCCGGGCGTTATCTCCCCCGGCAAATGCAAAATTGGAATCATGCCCGGCCGCATCCACAAACAAGGCAACGTCGGCGTAGTCAGCCGTAGCGGTACGCTCACTTATGAAGCCGTAGATCAGTTGACTCGCCTCGGCATCGGTCAATCCACCTGCATCGGCATCGGCGGCGATCCCATCATCGGCACGTCGTTCCTTGACGCAATGCGCCTTTTCAACGACGACCCCGGCACGCACGCCGTCATCCTGATCGGCGAAATCGGCGGCAACGCCGAAGAAACCGCCGCCCAATGGATCAAGGACAACGTAAAGAAACCTGTCGTCGGATTCATCGCCGGCCAAACGGCGCCGCCAGGCCGCCGCATGGGCCACGCAGGCGCCATCATCAGCGGCGGCCAAGGCACCGCCAAAGATAAATACGCCGCCATGGCCGCCGCAGGAATCCACACGGTTGAGACTCCCGCGGACATGGGCTCAACAATCGCCGCCGTTCTCAAATAGTCGTTTTGTTTTTGTAGGCGCCGGGCTTTAGCACGGCATCTTGCACTTGATATCCCGGAGGAATCTTTCGTGCCACTCGAACGCACATTCGCAATCATCAAACCGGACGCGGTCAGTCGCGGACAACAGGGTGAAATTCTTTCTCGAATCCACAAAGCCGGTTTCACCATCGTCGCCATCAAATCCATCCGCTTCACCAAAGAAGAAGCTGGCGGCTTCTACGCCGTTCACAAAGCTCGCCCCTTCTTCGGCGAACTCACCGACTTCATGAGCTCCGGCAAAATCTTCGCCATGGTTCTCGAAGCCGAAGGCGCCATCCTCAAATGGCGCGACACCATGGGCGCCACCGACCCTAAAAAAGCCGCCCCTGGCACCATCCGACACGACCTCGGCACTAGCATCGGCAACAACTGCACGCACGGCTCGGACGCCCCGGAGACGGCGGCTTTTGAATTGGGATATTTTTTTGCGGGCTACGAACTTATCTGAGATCTTCGAGATCCGCGGAGCCTTGTTTAAAGGCTGGTTCCGCGCCCAGATAGACTCATTATGCTGAGTAGCCCTGGCCGAGCCACGCGGCCAACTGCCACCTGGAAGCGTGTGGACTAGGACTTGGGCTTGCTTTCTTCCGGCGCCGGGCTC
>DATEWL010000058.1:0-16401 GCA_035258025.1 Candidatus Acidiferrum sp.
AGCGATATGCTTCGCGCGAGCAATATTTGGGCAAATTCGCAGAAGCGGCCATGAAGTTGATTCACGAACGGTTTTTGTTGCGTGAAGATTTGCCCGCCATGCTCGAACGCGGCGAACGCGAGTGGGACGAAGTTGCAGGGCAGAAATAAGCAAGGTAGATGATCAGGCCAGCTGGGAGACAAAATGGAGGAGAGATGAATCGGAATCGCCGGGATATTTTGAAAGGCGGAAGTCTTGCGCTGCTGGGTGGCGGTTTATTTCGCCGCATGGACAAGATTGATGGAATGCAAACGCAAGGAGCGGGCGGTTCTCTTGCAGAAATTGTGAAGAGCCGCAACTCTGGTACCAGCGAGAAGTTGCTGCTTGGCCCGACCCCCGGCGAAGAAGGGCCGCCGGAACCGGCGAAAATTGACCGACTGCCGCTGGATTGGAATAAGCAAACCGTTGCGCGATTCAAGGAGCAACTGGCGCAAAAAGACATCCACGCGTTTGTAGCGCGCGACCAGCTCAACATTATTTATCTGACGGGCTACTGGCACACGCACACGGAGCGGCCGCAGTGTGTCTTCATGAATAAAGACGATGCCGATCCCTGGTATTTGTACCCCGCGTTGGACCGCGACTTGGTGAAGGGCTGGTGGTTTGGGGGCGGCTGGGAATATTTCGACACGAAGCACGCCGAAGGAGGATTTCCGGAGCAAGGGAAAGTCGTCCAGGGAAAGACCGTCGATTTGTTCCAGATGCTCCTCGAAGGAATGAAGGCGAAAGGCATTCAGGGAAATAAAATTGGCATTGACGGCAAGCTCTATGCGGACGAGTTGGCGACGGCCAAAAAAGTTCTGCCCAAGGTGAAATGGGTGGACGTCAGCGACACGCTCCTGACTATGCGCGAAGTAAAAACGCCGGAGGAGCTTGCGCTGACGCGGCGAGCGTATACCTATTTTGACCGCGCACACGCTTATGCGCGGGACTACATTTTGACCTACGGAACGGACGTGACCGATTATGAAGTGGGCATAGCGAGCACATTTTGGATTAACAATGTGCTGCTTTCGGATTTGGATCTCGCGGGTGGCTTGCCGCACCATGGCGTGTCGGCGACGGTCGAGATCGACTGCCGCGTGGGCCGTCTCTGCGCCTATCCGCATCCGAACCAGCCGCGGTTTAACCGTATCCAGCGGAACATGCCTTTGCAGGTCGACGGCGATGCCTACATCGGCGGACACGGCGGAGAGAACTACCGCATGTACATCCTCGCGGACAACGCGGGACAGTTTGATGAGCACATGCGGAAACTTTGGGAAGTGAGCCAGCACACGTGCGACATGCAGGTGGAATTGCAGAAGGAAGGCGCGACGTGCTCGAGCGTCGCGTATGAGATTCACAAATACCAGGTGGCGCAGGGAGTGCAGGATTTCATTTATCACCGTCCGGCGCACGGAGAAGGCTCGGAAGGACACCAGCCGCCCTATCTTTCGCTTGGCGACTACACAGTTCTGAAGAAAAACATGTGCTTTTCCGAAGAGCCGGGGCTCTACGATCCAAAAGCAGGAGTCGGATTCAACTGGAGCGATCACGTGGTCACCGGCGTAAAGTCTGGCTACCGTATGAGCCGCGTGCCGTACTCGAAGGAGTGGAGTTGGGTGAAGATCTGAAGTGATGAGATTTCTCCGAAGTTAACGCTGTAATTCCATTTGGGCTGTATCACGGTTGTAACTGAGAGCGCGGCTTGCGTGTCGGGCCAACGAACGGCGTAGTTCCGCTAAGTCTCGGCCATCCCGGGGGTCAAATCTACAAAATCGAAGTCGGCAAGCTCAGGCCGCTGCCTATTCGCGGTGGACGGTGCTGGCGCGCGCGATAAGGGATAGACTCGACGTGCGACGGGCTGGACTTTTTGAGAGGGAATGTGGTTGAGCCAAAGGCAGAGTACGAGAAGCGGTTGGAAAAATACCTGAAGGTCATTGATGAGAAGGATCGCGTCCACCTGCTGGTGGGCTACGCAAAGTTGGCGGTGATGGCAGTGGGATTTTTGCTTCTTTGGAGCCTTTTTGCGAAGCATCTGCTGACTGCCTATTGGTTGACCGCGCCCGTCGTTGCTTATGGGCTGTTGACGATTTTGCATGGGCGCGTGCTGCGCGCGAAGAACCGGGCTAACACAGCGGCGGAGTTTTATCGCAAAGGGATTGCGCGCATCGAGGATCGCTGGGCTGGCACTGGGCAAACGGGAGAACGCTTTCGCGATGCGAATCATGTGTACGCAGAAGATTTGGATCTTTTTGGGCACGGATGCCTCTTTGAATTGCTTTCGACGGCGCGATTGCCTATGGGGGAGAACCGGCTGGCGAGTTGGCTATGCGAGGGCTCGGAGAGGGGAGCGATTCTGGAGCGGCAGAAATTGATTGAGGAATTGCGCGAGAAGCTGGATTTGCGCGAGGGCTTGGCGGTGACCGGGGAGGATCTAAGGGCGCGGTTGAATCCGGAATCGATGATGGAGTGGGCGGAAGGAACATCGATTCTGCCGCGCGGAGCCTGGCGCGTGGCAATGGCTTTGCTGGCACTCGGCGCGGCTGCGGGAATCATCTATTGGTTTGAGACTGGAACGCTCTGGCCGCTTTTGAGTGTGATGGCCGTGGAGGCTGTGGTCCTCGCATGGCTGCGGCGCAGAGCACATGCCGTGATTGAGGGAGTGAATTGCAACGCGGAAGGGTTACTGCTCTTTTCCGAGATTCTGGAACGGCTGGAGCGACAGCCGTTTGTGTCGCCGCGTCTGCAAGGGTTTGCGGCGGAACTGAAGCAGGGGAATGAGCCAGCTTCGCTAGCAATCCGAAAATTTTCGCGCATTGTCAATTGGATTGACGCCAGCGACAGCGCGATTGCGAAAATGTCCGAGCTGCCGTTTCTCTATAGCGTGCAGGTTGGGATGGCGGCGGAGTCGTGGCGGAGGCGCTGGGGCGCCAAGATCCGGCGATGGGCGGAGTTGACGGGAGAGATGGAGGCCCTGCTTTCGCTCGCTGGGTATTCCTACGAGCATCCTGCTGATCCGTTTCCTGAATTTATTGACACGGAAGCGGGACTAGGATTTTTTGACGGCGAAGAGTTGGGGCATCCGCTGATTGCAGCCGAGAAGTGTGTGCGAAACAGCGTGCGGCTGGACGCGCAGACGCGCGTGGTGCTGGTGAGCGGGTCGAACATGTCCGGGAAGAGCACATTTTTGCGCGTGGTGGGAATCAACACGGTACTGGCGATGGCAGGCGCGCCTATTCGGGGCAGACGGCTGCGGTTAACGCCATTGAGGATTGGAACGCGAATTCGCAGCACGGATTCGCTGCAAGAGGGGCGGTCGAGCTTTTATACGGAGATTTTGCATATACGGAAAGTATTTGATGCCGCGAATGGAGCGGTGCAAATGGTCTTTTTGTTCGATGAGTTACTGGAAGGCACGAACTCAAAAGACCGGCGGATTGGAGCGGAGGGATTGATCCGGGGGCTGCTGAAGCGGCGGGCGATCGGGATTGTGACAACGCATGATTTGGCGTTGACGGAAATTGCGTCGGCGGTGGGGAATGTTCTGCGGAATATGCATTTCGAGGATCAGGTGGTGGACGAGAAGATGCGGTTTGATTATAAGTTGCGCGAGGGAGTGGTGGAGAAGAGTAATGCGCTGGAATTGATGCGGTTGATTGGGTTGGAGACTTAGGCGACGCTGGTACTCATTCGGCGCGCGGACCAAAGATTCAAAAGCAGGTCCTTCGCTCCGCTCGGGATGGCATCTAAGAAGCTCGGGATGACAACTAAGAAAATGATCTTGTCAAGCGGCAGCGATGCGGCGGATTAAATCTTCCTGCTCGGTTTTGCTTTCGGCGCCGATGGTGAAGGCGTCGAGGAGATTCAGACCCAGCGCGAAATTCAGCGCTTCATCCTGACGGTCGCGCAGAGCTCCCTGACCTAGAATCTTCATGCCGATGATGCCCTTCCCCTTGGCGCGCATTTCCTTGATGACGCTGACGACGGCGTCAGGATCGGAATCCATGAACGTGCCGATGGGATTGATGCGCACCAGATGGACTTCGACCCAAGGAGAATTGGTGGCGGCGCGGAGAGCTTCGATGGAATGGCACGAACAGCCGTGGGCACGGATGATGCCCTTTTCCTTGGCCTCGGAGAGGACGTCCATGACGCCTTTGTAACGCTCGGTCCAGTCAGGCTCTGTCAGGCAGTGCATGAGACAGATGTCGAGGTGATCGGTGCCGAGTTCGCGGCGGAATCGATCGAGATCGGCACGAGCAGATGCGGCGTCGCGTGCCCAAGTTTTTGTGAGAACGGTGACTTTGTCGCGCGGAACATGCTTGAGGGCTTCGGCGACGTGCGGATGGCTGCCGTAGCTATCGGCGGAATCGAAGAAGCGGAGGCCGTGCTCGTAGCCATTCAAAAGAAGCTCGGAGAGGCCCTGGACGCCGAGAGCAGTCTGATGAGAATGATGGCCGGAGCCGACGGTGCCTGTGCCCATGGCGAGGCGACTGGTTTGGATGCCCGTCTTGCCAAGGGTGACGGTGTCCGAAGCGCTAAACTTGCGCGGAAGGGGCTTGAGGGTTAAAGCGCTGGTGCGCTGCGGGAATACAGAGGAATGCAACCAAGCTGCTCCCGCAGTGCAGGCAGAGCGAAGGAGAAATTCGCGGCGTTTCAAGGGGCCTCCTCAGAAACGTCCTTCTGGCGATGTTACACCTAATATGGACGGATGGATGCGGGCGTCGGTTATCAATTGTGACGATGTTATTTGAAAGGCGAGTCGCTAGTTAAGAGGCGAGTCGGAGGACTTGAGTTCGCCTGGTGATGGCAGCCGCGCTTCCAGCGACAGATTCGAGCGAATGAGCGATTCGACTTGATTCCAGACTGCGGGATCGCACTCGATTTGAATGTGGGGCTTCATGAAAACGCGGTCCCACCAGGGATATTGGCCGCAACTGAGGGGTTTTGTTTTGTAGTCGGAACGGAAATTCCCAAGGATGCGCGTGCGAGCAGGATCGGCCGCGCGAATCTGAGCTTGGCCATGGAGCATGCCATCGAGCTGATAGAAATTGACAGCCTGGCCGACATTTGCGGGAATTACGGCGTCATTCTCGCCCCTCTTCGAGACGCTATCGACCTGGATAGTTAGAACTACCGGGATGCCTTCTTTTTCCAGCTGGCGGGCGAGTTCGACCGTTTCTGAAGCGCCCCAGCTGTGGCCAAAAATAATAATGCGTGCGTTCTGCTTTTCTTCAAGTGAAAGCTTTCCATCGCCGTTGGCATCAAGGAGGCGAAGCACCGCCTGATGGGCATCCTTACCGCGGTGATTCTCAAATGTCTGGACAAAAACGCTCGAAGCAAATTCTTCGCGTAGCCGCTCGACCAGCTGAACTTCGGTGTGCACGCGATCATCGTGGCGAACGTAGCCACCTACAAAACCGATGACAATGACCGGTGAAGAGGTAGTGGCAGCTGCAGGTATAGCCGGAGACTTTGAACTCGCCTCTCCAGAGACGAGGACCAAAGAAAAAATCAAGAACAAGACCCGGAACGACGGAAGCATGCGCTGCACCGCGACAGGGAACCTACATCAGTACAGATGAGATAGACAAGACTAAAGTTGCGCAAACTGGAGAGGAAGAAAATGGTACGGGGAGATGGAAAAGAGTGGGAAAAGTGCCTTAGTACTCACAGGACCCGCTCGAAGCCGGGGGTTATTGAATCTGACTGAAAGAGATGGCGGTGGCGCGCGCGCTACTGCAAGGCAGATTATTGTTGGCCGCCGTGGAGGTTGCGCTATTGACCCGGGCCGCCTCCAAGAGGGCCCAATCGCTCTTGAATTCCGGCATGATTTCACGGCTATGCTTGGGGCTCTTTAGATAATGGTCGGCACGTGCAAGAGTCAGCGCATAGGCCCACTGGGAATCGCTGCCAGAAGCAAAAATATTGCTCGCGCTTAGGCCGATCCTCGAGGGCTTACCTCCTTGCGAGAGATCCAACCAAAGGCTCCCATTGGCGCCTACAGAGAGCGTGCCAGTCCGATCCAGATATTTGTATAGACGGCCGAGAAACTCGTAGTTCGGAATGATTTCGCGGCTAATGGCGTCGTTCGTGAGGGATCCAAAAGCCTCGCGATATTGTTTCCATTCCTTCGCGGTACCCACGAGTTGCGCGCTTTCCTGATTAACCACGGCTTCAAGTTGCTCTTCGCGGGCCACGTCATTCTCTGCCTTCGCCTCGCGGATTTCCTGCTTAATGTCCGCCGATTCGGCGTTGGGATGCTGTTCCAATTCATGCTCGGGGTTGAAGCGCCCCGTAAGCAGGTAGGTGGCGGCCATAAAGGGCAGTTCGTGGTCGGCAAAAAGGATCATGGGCACGAGAAGCTTTTTGGAGTGGTACAACTGCTCGGTTCCGTTGCGGCACTCGGTGCTGCGCTTGATGGTGCCGGGCAATTGCGCGAAATGCAACACACGAAGGTGCGCTTCCGGATGGCGTTCGGCAAAATGGGTAAAGGAACGGGCAATAGCTTTCGGAGTAATCAGGCCGAAGTCGTTCAAATAGTCGGCCCTGGCGGCGTGGGGATAGTAGGTGTTGATGACGCGGCGAGAGAACGTAGCGCAATTTTTCGTAACGCCGTTAAAGTGGTTCTGATTGGGAAGAGAATTGAATTCCGCTATGAGCGCTCGGTCCTGCTCGAGAGAGGTCTCCACAACGAAAATATAAATGCTGCGCTCAAGCGTGGCGCCGACCATTTCGCGCCACTCGGCTCTGCCGCTCGTGCGGCAAGTCGGGCTGTCACAATAGCCCACGAGAAATTTTGTGCGGTATCTTTCTTCGAGGGTGTGCTTGATTTTTTGCGAGCCGAAAAGCGGGCGGTTTTGCGGATCTTCAACGCCGTATAAATAAATAGATAGGGGAACGATATTCCACTCGAAGGGCTGATCCTCGCCCAGAGTTGTGTAGTTGCTCATGACCGAGCCTTGCTCTTCAGGACGACACAGGCGAAGCTTGACGGGCGATTCCGCGCAGATCCGCGAGAAATAGACGGCGCTATGGCCGGACCCCGTAATTCTGGCGAGGCTGGTATCCAGGGACTCGTTTAGAAGGACGCCAACGTCCGCATAGGCGGGACAAGCGACCAAGCAGACGAAAAAGAGTACTAGGACCGTGCCTAGCCGGACAAAAATTATCCCCACCCCGTCAGCCAAGAGTCTGGCCGATGCGACGGAAGAGCGGATTGTGGTTAGCTTGGCCACCGTGATCGGTCTCCTTTCTGCCGAAGGCTCAAGCTACAAGTTTAGCCTACCGGGAAGGAATCAGTGGGTTGGTGTAGGGGCCGGGCTAATAGTGCTTTAGGCAAATAAGAGCCCGCACTAAAGGACAGGTGCTTTTTCCATAAACCATTGAAACAAAACGATCTATCGTAAGTTAAGACGCCCAGGGGGCGGTGCAGGGTTGCTTTAAAGTTTGCTGGCGCTGGCCCTGGCGGGGAACGATCCGCTGGCTAGCGCGGCACGAAAAGCCTTTGCAGTACCCTTAAGTACTAACCCAAATTGGGAGCGAATGTTTTGGCCTGGAATGGCTCTGGCGGAGAGCACTTTAGGAGGTTTTGGGCGTGGGATGAAGGGCTGTTAAGAACCGGTCCTCCCAGCAAACCTAGACCGCTAGGAGCTGGACATTTCTACTTTGCGCCGTCCGGGCACTGTCGTTTTGCAGCGCGGACGAAAGGCATGCTTTGCTGGAGATAGGTCGTCTGTTAGAATGGAAGGCTCAGTATTGCAACTTCTAGAGCAAATTTCCGGCTGCTATAGTCAGCCTAAGTAGGAAAAACAATGGCACTGAAGTGTGAACTTTGCGGCAAAGGGCCGCACTTTGGCAACGTGATCAGTCACGCGAATAATACAAGGCGTAGACGGTGGAATCCGAACCTGAAGCGCGTACACGCGTTGGTGGACGGCGCGAGAAAGCATGTTCGAGTTTGCACGGCCTGCATCCGCGCGGGCCGCGTCAAGAAAGCGGCCTGAACATCACACCTTGAACCCCTCGCAAGCCAAAATCAGCGTGGCTGTGCGCTCGCACATCCCCAGGAAAGGGATGGCGCGCACGGCGATGCTTTTGCCCGTCGCGGCTATGGCGCTAGCCATGGGCACGGGCTGCAAACAGAAGTCGCAGCCATCGCCGGATGTGTGGGCGGTGGTGAATGGGCAAGAGATCAAACGCGATGACGTGGATAAATACTACCGGACGCGGGTGAATCCGGAGGGGCAAGAGCCTTCGCAGGAAGAGGCGCTGTCGCTGAAGCTGAATGTTTTGGATGAGCTGATCAACAACGAGATTCTGCTGGAGCGGGCAAAGAAGCTGAATCTGGAAGCAAGTGACGGTGAAGTGGAAGACAAATTCACCGAGATGAAGAGCCCTTACACCGAAGACGAGTTCCAGAGACAGTTGAAGGATCGCGGCGTCTCGGTGGATGATTTGAAGCGCGACCTGCGGAGGCAGCTCTCCATCACGAAACTGCTGAACCGCGAAGTGGTAGCGAAAATATCGATCACCGACCAAGACGTCACCGACACGTATAACGCGAATAAGGGTCAATTCAACGTCGTGGAGCCTCGCTACCGGATATCCGAGATCGTTGTGACGCCGCGTAAGGAACCGCAGATTCGCAACCTCAAGAATGATGACGCGACGAACGAGGTTGAAGCAGAGCGCAAAGTAAAAATGCTCGAGGACAAGCTAAACAGCGGCGCAGACTTCGCACAACTGGCGATGGACTATTCCGAAGACATGAACTCTTCGGCCATGGGTGGCGACCTGGGGTACGTGCCGGAATCGGCGTTGAACCAGTCTGATGCGACTCTAAAGAGGATTGTGATGGGAATGAAGCCGGGGCAGGTGAGCCCGCCGCTTCCGATTCAGTCCAAAGAAGGCCCGCGCATCGTCATTTTGAAGCTTATCTCGCGCGAGTCGCCCGGGCAACGGAACATTAACGACCCGCAAGTCCAGCAAACGATTCGCGATACCTTGCGCAACCATAAAGAACAGTTGTTGCGCGCCGCGTACCTGACAATTGCGCGGGATGACGCGCGTGTGACGAACTATCTCGCACAACAAGTGATCGAAGCTGCGGGCAAGTTGCCGGATGCCGCGAAGACGGATTTCCCCGCAAAGTCATCTGGGCATTAATTCTCTAACGAAAGAGCTACGCTGTATTTTTTCCGCGTCATCCGACCATCGTGCGGCGCAGCGCCTCGCGCTCCATTCCCTCCGGAGTTTCCCCCTTATTTACGTACGTATAGCCAAGCCCTACTGCCGCTCGCGGCATCCCCAACAAATTCGAAAGGTCGAGATGACGCGCTACCTCGACGACGTAGGCGAGCCGAATCTTAAGGTAAAGACTGAGCAGTCCCAGTATTCCATGAGATTTTCTCAATAGACTGAAGACCTGCTCCTTTGCTTCCGGCTTTTGCAAAACGCGAGCGAGGACTTGGGCTGTTTCCTTCAGTTCTGGAAACTCGTCGCCATCTTCAAACGATTTTCGCGAGGAAGCATAACGCGTGGAGAGACTTCCGTTCTCATACAGAGCCAGCCAGAGAACATCATCGTCGGCGTTGCAACTCGCTAGAGCCGTGCAGGAGAGGCGCGTGGAGAGAGTTAAAGCGAGAGATTCGAGAATCCCTAGGTCAAATTCATCAGTCTGCTGATCATAGACGACGATCCAGCCTGCGGTCTCGGGCGTGACGTAGGCGCGCCGGCCAAGTTCCTCGAGCACAGCGACAACGTCCGATTGCTGCGCGCCTTTCACCGAGACGTTGGTATACCAATTCCCCATGGCGGCTCAGGAAACGATGCAGAGCACTTCACCGGCGTTGACGGGCTGGCCCTCTTTGACGTGAAGCCGCTCGACGATGCCCCCCTTTGGCGAACGAATTTCGTTCTGCATTTTCATTGCTTCCACAACGAGCAACCCCTGACCAGCTTCGACTTTTTCTCCCGCTTGGACGAGAACGCGGACGACTTTGCCGGGCATGGGAGCGATAACTTGTTGGCGGCCTTCGGCTTCGAGAGCGCCATGACGCCGCCCGCGCCATGCGCGGGGATCGACAACCTCGGCGGTAAACTCCTGCAAGCCAGTCTGGAGCTTGAGCACGTCGTCCGGCGAATGAGTGATGCGGACTTCAAACGATTGACCCTCGAGAAGCAGGGAGAGCGTATTGGGGTCGATTTCGACGGCATCGGCATCGACATGTTGACCATCGAGCGAGACTTTCCAGCGGTCCGCGTCGCGTTCGAGCTCAACGCTGCGCAGCGTATTTCCGGATGGGCCAGTAAGATGGATTTCAAATTTCATGGCAGGCGATCCAATTGCTGGCGACGGCCTTCCTGCTTCCAACGGGAAGATTGCGAAGACTCCTGATTTGAAGAGGACGGACCAGATGGCTTGTCTAAGTGCTTTGTCTGCCAGAGGGCGGCTGCGATGCTTGCGGCATCAGCGGCGCGGTCCGAGTTTGCGCTTTCGTTAGTCGAAGACGTAACGGAAGGCGAACGCTGAAGCAATTCGTCGAGCCACTTGGTGTGGATTTCTCCGCGAAGAAAATCGGGCTCAGCGAGGATGCGGCGGAAAAGCCCAGCGTTGGTCTTGATACCTGTGACGGTGTACTCCTCGAGAGCGCGGCGGAGGCGAGCGATGGTTTCTTCGCGGCTGTTGCCCCAGGCGATCAACTTGCTCAGGAGAGGATCGTAGTCCATCGGAACGGTCCAGCCTTCGTAAACACCCTCATCGAGGCGGATGCCAGGGCCGCTCGGCGCATGTTGCGAGAGAATTATTCCCGGCGAAGGGAAAAAATTATTGTCCGGATCTTCGGCGTAGAGGCGCACCTCCATGGCGTGGCCGCGCGGCGTGATGGTCTCCCAGGCAAAGGGGAGGCGATGGCCGGCGGCGATGGCGATCTGTAGCTTGACCAAATCGAGCCCCGTGACTTGCTCCGTGACGGGATGCTCGACTTGAAGACGCGTGTTCACTTCTAGAAAATAAAAATTGAGATGGGCATCGACGAGGAACTCCACGGTGCCGGCGTTGACGTATCGACCAGCCCTCGCAAGACGGACGGCAGCATCGCCCATTTTCTTGCGCAGCTCCGGCGTAATGACGAGCGAAGGAGCTTCCTCAATCACTTTTTGGTGGCGCCGCTGGACCGAACATTCCCGTTCGCCGAGAGAGACGACGCGGCCGTGGGCATCAGCCAGGATTTGAATTTCGATGTGGCGCGGCTTTTCGAGATATTTTTCGACATAAAGGCGCGCATCTCCGAACGCATTTAGCGCTTCGGAAGAAGCATCCCGCCAGGCAGGCGTAAACTCGGCGTCGCGCGTGACGACGCGCATGCCTTTGCCGCCGCCTCCGGCAACCGCCTTCAACAAAACGGGATAACCCATGTTTTGGGAGAGGGCCTGAGCGTCATCCGGATTCTCAATGGGATCGTTTGCGCCAGGAACGGTTGGCACATCGGAGCGCCGCGCGAGCTGGCGGCCTGCCGTTTTTGAGCCAAGGGCCTCCATGGCTTCCGCGCTTGGGCCGATAAAGGTGATTCCCGCCTCTGAACAAGCACGCGGCAGCGCTGCATTTTCCGCGAGGAAGCCGTAACCGGGATGAATGGCATCGCATCCGGAGCGGCGCGCGACCTCAATTATTTTGTCGATGCAAAGATAACTTTCGCGTGAGGGTGCTGGGCCAATGGGGTAGGCCTCGTCTGCGAGACGAACGTGAAGCGATTTGCGGTCAACTTCGCTGAAAACCGCCACGCAGCGAATGCCCAACTCGCGGCAGGCGCGCAGGATGCGCACGGCGATTTCGCCGCGATTAGCAATCAG
Organism: Candidatus Acidiferrum sp.; assembly: GCA_035258025.1. Taxonomy (GTDB): domain Bacteria; phylum Acidobacteriota; class Terriglobia; order Acidiferrales; family UBA7541; genus Acidiferrum. Next base: position 11,878 of record DATEWL010000058.1, read on the forward strand.
GATTTTTCGAAACATGGACCTTTCGTGTTGCTCCGAAATTTTAGCACGAGGGATATCGCCGCTGACCACCTAGCGCGCCCGCAGTGTCTAATCGCTTGAGTTGCAGTGAAGGCGGAGAAAGCTGACTAACTGAGGGTGACTTTCACCTCGAATTAAGTAAACGTAAGACCTGGGCCAGGCTCAAAGAGGAATGTTGCCGTGTTTTTTACGAGGGTTGGAGTCGCGCTTGTTTTCCAGTGCGCGAAGAGCGTTGATGATGCGGGGGCGCGTTTCTGAAGGTTCGATGATGGCATCGATGTACCCCTTCTCGGCTGCGACGAACGGGTTCGCGAAGCGGTCACGAAACTCGGTGATTTTTTCCTGGCGCAGGCGTTCGCGGTCGGCCTCGGGAGCCTTGTCCAGTTCGCGTTTGTAGACAATGTTTACAGCACCTTCTGGGCCCATCACGGCGATTTCCGCGGAAGGCCAGGCGAAGTTGGCGTCGGTGCGGATGTGCTTGCTGGCCATAACGCAATACGCGCCGCCGTACGCCTTGCGCGTGATGACAGTGATTTTGGGAACCGTTGCCTCCGCGAAGGCGAAAAGCAATTTCGCGCCATGTTTAATGATGCCGCCAAACTCCTGCTGCGTGCCGGGCAGAAATCCGGGAACGTCTTCGAAGGTAATGAGCGGAATATTGAAGGCGTCGCAGAAGCGGACAAAGCGAGCGCCTTTGAGCGAGGCGTTGATATCGAGAACACCGGCAAGGAACGCAGGTTGATTAGCGACAATGCCGACAGGGCGGCCGTCGAGGCGCGCAAAACCTACAACAATGTTTCTTGCGAAGTGCTCGTGGACTTCGAATAAGTAGCCGTCATCAACAATGGCGTGGATGGCGTCTTTGATGTCATACGGCTTTTGAGGCTCGTCCGGAACAAGCGAGTTCAAGGATTCTTCGCGGCGGTCTGGTGAATCCGCAGACTGGCGTCGCGGAGGATCGTCGACATTATTCGATGGAAGAAAACTCGTCAGCTCGCGAATCATGGCAAGGCAATCGGCGTCGTCCGCGGAAACAAAGTGCGCCACGCCGCTCTTTTCGTTGTGAGTCATGGCGCCGCCGAGCTCTTGCTTGGTGACTTCCTCGTGCGTGACAGTTTTGATGACGTCCGGCCCGGTGACGAACATGTAGGAAGTCTCGCGCGTCATAAAAATAAAATCGGTGATCGCGGGCGAGTAAACCGCGCCGCCCGCGCACGGCCCCATGATTGCGCTGATCTGTGGAATCACCCCGCTGGCGAGCGTGTTGCGCAAAAAAATATCCGCATAACCAGCAAGCGAAGCGACTCCTTCCTGGATGCGGGCGCCGCCAGAGTCGTTGAGGCCGATAACAGGAGCGCCGGCGCGCATGGCGAGGTCCATGATCTTGCAGATTTTCCGCGCGTTAGCCTCGGAGAGCGAACCGCCGAATACAGTGAAGTCCTGTGCGAAAACGTAGACGAGGCGGCCATCGATGCGCCCAAAACCGGTGACGAAACCATCGCCGGCAGGGCGCTGCTCCTGCATTCCAAAATCAACGCAGCCGTGACGGACGAATTTGTCGAGTTCTTCGAAGGTGCCTTCATCGAGTAGCAGATTTATTCGTTCGCGCGCCGCCAGCTTGCCGGCCTTGTGTTCGCGCTCGCGGCGTTCTGCGCCACCGCCGGCTTCTGCTTCCTCGGACTGGCGGCGCAGCTCCTCCATGCGTCCGTGGTGCTTCTCTTTTGCGCTCGCGGCGGCGTTTTTCTCAGGCAAGTTTTCCTCCGGGAGCAGCGGGCTCATTTTTAGAAAAGATGCGAACGGCCAAATGCGTGGCAAGCCAAACTGTGCCAAGAAGCAGGACAACGCCAAGAACCAGTTCCGCGCAGATCGCAACGGCTCTCTGGAAGGGTGACTCGCGAGACGTGACGTAATCCGTGGCTTGCACCAGAATGAACATCGCGCCAAGAGTCATGGCAACGATGAGAACGGTAGTCAAGATTGATGCAATGACCATCTTCATAAGATTGGCGCGGCGCACCGAAACCGCAGAAGGAAGGATAGCTCAATTGGGCAAAAAGCAGAATGCGCAGCGGGGCGGAAACGAGAGCTGGAAACATCAGTGTAAACGCTTATAAGCTTCTGGCAAGGACGTCGAAGTCCAGCGCGACCACTTCGAAGCTCAGCGTAAACCAGACCAATCGTCGGCAACAAGTATCGAGTCGCTCGGATTCGAGGGATCATACTTCACGCTAGCAGGCTGGCCGGCAACGAGCCGTTCGAAACGAATCTGCCCTTCGAGTCCGGTAATATCCTGCGCCGTGTGATAAGTGACGCCAGAAATCGCGTAACTGTAGGTGACGAGGTGCCTGGGCCTCAAATCGACGATAGGACGGGCACGAGAACCGAAGAGTTTTCTTTGAGCTTCGTGCGGCTCGGGAGGATGTTCGGCGAGCTCGACGACTTGCCCTTCCGCGATGCGCCCGATCTGATTCAAGTGGAGGCGCCGCCTGCGCTCAACATCCTCGGGCTCTTCCGCCGGGTGAAAGAACGCGTAGGCGATCATCATGATCGCTGCAATGGCAGCACCGGCCATGGCGAGAACCACTTTCCAATCCGCGAACAGAGCTTTCAACTAAAAATCTCCATAGCTGCAATGAATTGTGGAGTGATGTGCGCCCGCGCAGCGGCACACCGAAGTTGAGGACACGCAAGAAATAGGCCGCCCTCCAGGATCGCCCCACAGTTGTGTATTTTACCGAAACAGCGGCTGGGTAGTGAAACTACCTGTGCGGGGCTTGCACTGGATTGCGCAACACGCCAACACCGCTCACGCTGACCTCGACGGTATCTCCGGCGACAAGGGGGCCGACGCCAGCGGGCGTGCCGGTGGCAATCAAATCGCCGGGGAAAAGAGTCATCACACGGGAGATCCAGCGGACAAGAAACGCGACCGGATATGCCATAAGCGAAGTGCTTCCGGATTGGCGTAGCGCACCATTGACATGCGTCTCCACCAAGACATCTGTCGGATTGAGCTGCGTCTCGATGTGCGGGCCAACGGGACAAAACGTATCAAAACCTTTGGCGCGTGTGAACTGCACGTCGCTCTTTTGCAGATCGCGCGCCGTGACGTCGTTGAGGCAACTGTAGCCGAGGAGATAGGAGAGCGCGTCGTCGGAGTCTTTCAAATGCGCACAGCGCCGCCCAATGATAAGCGCAAGCTCACCTTCATGTTCGACGCGCTGGGATTGTGGCGTAAGAACGATTGCCTCGCCTGGACCAATAATCGCTGAAGGAGGCTTAAGAAAGATAAGCGGCTCCTTGGGCACTTCATTGCCAAGTTCTGCCGCGTGCGCCGCGTAATTGCGCCCGACGCAAACGATTTTTCCAGGATCGACAGGAGCCAACAATCGGACGTCCGCAACCGGCCATGTACGCGAACCGTGCGACCATGAACTCCACGGAGGTCCGGAAATGTCGCGGATGTGATCGCCCTCATGCACGCCATAAAACGCAGAGGGTGGCGGCTGAACAGATGAACCAGTTGGAACGAACCGGCAGAATTTCATTCGGGATCAGCTCGGATGATGATTCGGATGAGATACGTGCGACGCGCGAGCGCGCCGGATGATAGTCCATATCCAAGAAAGAGAAACCACTAGCATGTAGAGCACAGCGCCGAGCATAAAGATCTGAACGGCGCTGAAGCGCTCCGCAAGGCCTCTGAAATCCATGCACAGAACGCGATAGGCCATGCTGAAAAGGCCCCATGCGACAAGGCTCGAAGCCAGCAAATTACCCGGCATCCGCCAAAACCGTAGAATCGGAATCAATGCGACTAGACCAAGAAGAACCACCGCAGCCAAATTGCGCGCGAGTGCAAACCGGTCAAGGGACGGGACATGATTCGCGACGATCACCCATCCGCTGAACACAATCGAGAGAATGATCCCGACGTAGACACCCGTGCGAACCGATGCATTTCGCAAAACGTGGAACGACTCGTACGCGGGCAAGTGTGCACGAACGGTCATCAAGCGATGCGCTCCCAAGATAGATGCGAAATAGAACCCGGGCCTACGGAGAAGGTTTCGCGACATCTACGGCGACGGCCGCGCTAGCTTCACTTTCATTGCCAGCACGGTCGACGGCAGTCACGGAGTACCAGTAGTGGTGGCCGGACTCTACAGACGTATCACGATACGCCGGTGCAAGCAACAACTCGGGCGTGATAAGCACGCCGCGCGTGCCCTGTTGCTCACTTCGATAGACGCGGTAGCCGGCTAGGTCGGTTTCAAGATTTATGGACCACGAGAGGTCCACGAGGACGGAACCGGGCGTAGCGCCGGGGAGCACAGCGGCCACCAGATTTTGTGGAGCGGCGGGAGGAAAAGTATCGCGGGGAGAAACGATCGCGGGGACGGAATCCGAGGACTCCAGTGCGTTGCCATCCACTAGCACGACGCTTCTGACGATATAGGCGTATGTCTTGCCAAAGTCGAAAAGAGTGTCGCGGTAAGTGGTTTC
>DATEWL010000059.1:0-8449 GCA_035258025.1 Candidatus Acidiferrum sp.
GAATTTATCGGCTTCGTGAAAGCTCCAGACGACTCGATTCTAACCATCGATGGACTCTGGTCGCTCACCTTCGGCAATAACGCCGTCGCCGGTCCATCCACAACCCTGTTCTTTTCTGCCGGCCCGGACCACGAAACACACGGCCTTTTCGGCACGCTGACTCCTGTGGTCACCGAACAGACTGGAGCCGTGGAGTAGCATTTCGCGGCATCCCGGTTAGGTCGATAAATAACTGAAGACGGGCGGCAGAGATTTTGTGTCTCTGCTGCCGTTTTCTTAAGTTCCGCTTTATCGTCGTCGTCGAGGTTCTGCTGCGTTTCCCGCTGGACGAAATAGCTCCGCTGCGTCAAACTTTTCCGGCACCGCTCCGTTTGGAAGAATGAGGTTCCACATGGATGAAGCGCCGGAAATCGACCGCATCGTCAACGAACTGAACGACCTTCGCGAGCAGGACGGAGCAGAGCCTCCTAGCGCCGTCCAACTCGATGGCTGGCTCAAGACGCTGATCGCCCGAGGCGGAAGCGATTTACTCCTCGTCGCCGGGGCGCCAGCCTGCATCCGCGCAAAGGGCGTTGTACAAAAAATCGACACGCGTCCGCTCGATGGCCCCGAAATTGAAGCGGCGGTGCTCCCTGCGCTCACATCCCATGCACTGGCGCGCTACCGCCAGTTTCAAATCTCGGATTCTTCATACCGCATCGCCGGACTCGGCCGCTTCCGCATCAATCTGCATCGCGAACGGGGCCGCGCCGCAGCAGCAATTCGCGCCCTGCCGCAAAAAGTCCCCGCGCTGCGCGAGCTCAATCTCCCGCCGAGCGTGGAAACCCTCGCGCATCTCCCGCGTGGCTTGGTCTTGATCGGAGGTCCCGCAGGTTCAGGAAAATCAACCACGCTCGCCGCGTTGATTGACGACATCAACCGCCGCGAAGCCCGTCACATCGTCACCATCGAAGATCCCATCGAGTACGAACACACGCACATTCGCAGCGTCATCGAGCAAGTCGAGATCGGCACGGACGCACCCGATTTTCCCACCGCTCTGCGCGCGGCTCTGCGCCAAGCCCCGGACGTTCTCGTCGTAGGCGAGATGCGCGATCCAGAAACGATGCGCATCGCCGTTGCCGCCGCGGAAACCGGCCATCTCGTGCTCTCAACGCTGCACACGATTGACGTTGCCACGACCATCTCGCGCATTTCCGATTCCTTTTCAGATGAACGCCAAAACACCATCCGCCAGGAATTGGCCATGGCCATCGCCGCCGTCCTGACGCAAATCCTCTTGCCCAGCAAGAGCGGCGAGCGGTTTCCCGCCGCCGAGCTACTGATGATCGGCTACGGTGCGCGGCAGCACATTCGCCGCAACGCCCTTCAGCATCTCCATCAGGAAATCACCATGACCAAGAAAAAGGGATCCTTCGCGCTCGAAGAATCTCTCGTTCAACTTATCAGCAAAGGCCACATCGATCGCGAAGACGCACTGCTCTGCGCTATCCACCCCGATGACCTGGACATCCTCCTGAAAACGGGCAGTCGCGGATAAATTTGCAACAAACGTTTCCAATCGCCGCGCAGTTCAGGCAAAATACGTGCGCAAAACGAGGGGGGCTCATGAACCGCAGAAGTCTAGTTGCTACGATTGTCTTCACAAGCATTTCTCTGGCGCCGGTCGGCAGACATGTTGTCGCCGACGAACAAGCGCTCGCCGGATATTCCGCCGAATCTTCGCGCACTGAACGCCAGTGGGAAGAAAAAATGAAAGCCATTCCCGAGCCGGACAGAATTCGCGGCTACATGGAACACCTTGCCGCGCGTCCGCACCACGTGGGATCGCCGTACGACAAAGACAACGCCGATTGGCTGCTGGCAAAATTCAAGGAATTCGGCCTCGACGCGCATATCGAAACCTTCGACGTGCTCATGCCGACTCCGAAAGAGCGCGCCGTCGAGCTCGTGGACGAGAGCGGCAAACCAATATTCACCGCAAAGCTGCAAGAGCCCGTCGTAAAAGAAGATCCCACTTCGAACCAGACAGCCGAGCAGCTTCCGACCTACAACTCCTATTCGATTGATGGCAACGTGACCGCTCCGCTCGTCTACGTAAATTTTGGCGTACCCGCGGACTATGAGCAGCTCGATCGCATGGGCGTCTCGGTCAAGGGTGCCATTGTCATTGCGCGCTACTACGGCTCTTGGCGCGGAATTAAGCCGAAAGTCGCCGCCGAACACGGCGCCATCGGCTGCCTTATTTTTTCCGATCCGCACGAAGATGGATACACGCAGGGCGATGTTTTTCCTCTGGGGCCGTATCGCCCCCGGGATGGCGTGCAGCGCGGTAGCGTCGCGGATATGCCGCTCTATGCCGGCGACCCGCTGACGCCGGGCGTTGGCGCCACGAAAGACGCAAAGCGCCTCGCCATAAAAGATGCTCAGACGATCACCAAGATTCCCGTCCTCCCGATTTCCTACGGCGACGCGGAGCCCCTTCTTGCTTCGCTCAAAGGCCCAATCGCTCCGCAAGCCTGGCGCGGCGGACTCGGCATCAGCTATCACATCGGTCCCGGCCCCGGAAAAGTTCATCTGAAGGTGATTTCGAATTGGAACATGGCACCGGTCAATGACGTCATTGCAAAAATTCCCGGCGCAGTCTATCCCGATGAATGGGTGATTCGCGGCAATCATCATGATGGCTGGGTGAATGGCGCCGAAGATCCGATCTCCGGCCAGTCGGCGATGCTCGAGGAAGCACGCTCGTTGGGCGAGCTCGTGAAGCAAGGCTGGAAGCCCAAGCGCACACTGATCTTTTGCGCCTGGGATGGCGAAGAAGAAGGCTTGCTCGGCTCCACGGAGTGGGCTGAAACGCACGCCGAGGAACTCGACAAGCACGCCGTCGCGTACATCAATTCCGACGGCAACGGCCGAGGCTACCTCGGCCTCGCCGGCTCGCACACGCTTGAAAAATTCATGAACGATATCGCGAAGGATGTTCAGGATCCGGAAACGAAACTCTCAGCCTGGAAGCGCGAACAGTTGCGGGCCATTGAAGAAGCTCCCGGTGACAAAAAGCAAGAAATCCGCCAGCGCGCCGATTTGCACCTGGGCGCGCTTGGCTCCGGCTCTGATTTCACGCCGTTCCTCCAGCACGTCGGCGTCGCTTCGCTAAACATCGGTTTCGGCGGCGAAGACGGCGGCGGAATCTATCACTCGATTTACGACGATTTCTACTGGTACACGCACTTCGCCGATACAACCTTCGTCTATGGCCGCGCCCTCTCGCAGACCGGCGGCATCGCGATGATGCGTCTTGGTGACGCCGACCTCCTTCCGTTCGAATTCGGCGATTTGGCCGAAACAATGCAGACCTATGTCAAGGAACTGAAGGACCTCTCGAAGAAAATGCAGGACGAAATTCGAGAACGCAACAAGGAAATCGACGAAGGCGTCTTCACAGCGACGGCGGATCCGAAGAAAACCTACGTTCCGCCCAAAAAAGAAGAAGTTCCGCCATACCAGAACTTTGCGCCACTCGAGAACGCCGCCGATGCCGTCACGCGCAGCGCCGCGGATTACCGCAAGGCCCTCGAACACGCGAATGCCAACGGCGGGACCGCGCTGGCTGCGGCTTCGCTCGCCGAGGTGAACCATCTGCTGATCGAGAGCGAGCGCAAGTTCATCACCCAGGAAGGCTTGCCGCAGCGGAAATGGTACCGTCACCAACTCTATGCGCCGGGCTTCTACACCGGGTACGCGGCAAAAACGATGCCCTATGTGCGCGAAGCCATCGAACAAAAAGAATGGAAACAAGCTGACGAAGGTGTGGTGGTCGTAGCAAAATGCCTGCAGAATGAAGCAGCATTGATCGCCGATGCCGCTGCGAAACTCGCCGCCGCGCACTAATTTGCGTTAACGTTGGAATCGGCGCTTCGCCCACTGGGTGGGACAGACATTCTTGTCTGTCTCCCCGCGCATGAAGGGACAGACAGTCTCTCCCGTATTCCCCGGAGGATCGGCTCATGCCATCCTACAATCTCGCCATCGTCGGCATGGGCAACGTAGCCCGGGCCCTTCTGCGCCTACTCATCTCCAAAGAAACCGACCTCCGCCGTCGCTACGATATCCGCTGGCGCCTGACGGGCGTCGCCACGCGCCGCACTGGGTGGATCGCCGATCCCGACGGCCTCAATCCTCTTGCGGCCCTCCATGGTCATTCGCTGATTCAACACGGAAACACAAGCCAGCCGCGCAACCTGCGCGAATGGCTCGAAAAAACGCGCGCCGATGTTCTCTTCGAGGCGACCTCTCTAAACGTGAAAACCGGCCAGCCGGCCACGGAACATTTACGGACGGCGCTCGATTTAGGCATTCACGCCATCACTGCCAATAAAGGCCCTATCGTTCACGCGTACCACGAGCTCACCGCCCTCGCGAAAGAGAGGAACCGGCAATTTCTCTACGAGTCCACGGTCATGGATGGCGTCCCTGTTTTCTCGATGTTTCCGTACGGCTTGCCGGCGACGGATATTCGCGGGTTTTCCGGAGTTCTGAATTCCACTACAAACGTTGTGCTCACCGAAATTGAAAAAGGCCGCACAATGGATGAGGCAGTGAAGCGCGCGCAGGCCATGGGCATCGCGGAAACGGATCCTACCGCGGATTTGGACGGCTGGGATGCGGCGGTGAAGGTTGTCGCGCTGGCGATTGTCTTGATGGGCGCCAACGCACGCCTCGAGCAAGTGCAGCGCACGGGTATCCGCGAGCTCAGCGAAGAAAAAATTCGCTCCGTGCGCGCCGCGGGGATGCGTTACAAACTGGTCTGTCGCGCGGAGCGCCGTGGCGATGGTGTCGATTGCAGCGTGCGTCCGGAAATGTTGCTCGCGTCGGATCCTCTCGCAAATCTCGAAGGCAGCAGCTCGGCGATTCGCTTCGATCTTGACGTTTTCGGGCTATCGCTCGTCGAGCATAATCCTGGAGTAGAGGCCACCGGCTACGGCCTGCTTGCCGATTTTCTGCGCGCCGTCCGCCAGTGAGCGTCATCCCGCGCGCGTGCCGTTAGGAACTGGCCGCTCCGGAACTGCGAGTGCCGGAGTAACGCCATCGGCGTAACCGATATCGAAAAGCATGCCTTCGGAAAGTTCCCCCGCCATCTTGCGCGGCTCGAGATTCAGAACAAAAAGCGCTTGGCGGCCTACTATTTCCCGCGGATTGGCGCGCTCTTTCTTGATTCCTAAAAGAATCGTCCGTGAATGGTCGCCGAAATTCACCATGAGCTTCATCAGTTTTTCGGAGCGCGGCACTTCCTCAACGTGCTCAATGGTTCCAACTCGGATGTCGAGGGCATCCAAAGCGTCGATAGTCACAAGTGGTTTGGCGGGTGCCGGCGTAAATTCATTCACAACTCACCGCCTGTAGTTGGCCGCATAAGCCGGGAGCGGAATCCCAAGATCGCATCTTTCATCGCGTATCGGCGCGCCAGCGACAGTGCGGAGCGGTATTACTCCTGCCCAGACTTGCAGAGCGTAGTCCGGAGCGTCGTCTTCCGGCGGGCCGAGGCGCACTTTTGCGGAAGCTTCTGTGAGCGGCAAACACAGGATGCTCGTGGCCTTCAGTTCCTTTTCGTTTGGCTGGCGTGCGTCGTCCCAGCGCTTGGGCAAAATCTTTTCCGTAAACGCGCGCAGCGCCTCGATCTTCTCTTGCGGCGCATCGACAAGCGTGGCCTTGCCGAGCGCCACGACGGAGCGATAGTTCATCGAGTGATTAAACACTGAGCGCGCGAGCACGATGCCGTCCGTGAGCGTGACCGTCACGCACACACTCGCGCCCTCATTAACTCCGCGCAGCATCCTGCTAGCCGCAGAGCCGTGAAAATAAATAGCGTCGCCGATGCGCGCGTACAGAGTGGGAATGACAAACGGCTGGCCGTCCGCGGAAAACCCGACGTGACACACAAGCCCTTCATCGAGAATCTTATAAATCGTTTCGCGGTCGTAGACGCCGCGCTGCGGTTCGCGCACGACACGCGTGCGCTCGCTCGGAGTGAAGGATTCGGACACTGTGCACCTCATGGAGAAACGTGGCGCGGAGCCGGCCATTACGTGGCCGCTCATTTGATTTGTAGCCGGCGCCAAAGCGGCATGAGTGAGGAACAACCAACTAAATGCTAACACGGTTGCGCGCGGCTTCATCCTCAGCCCGCCCTGTGAGAAACTAGCGGACGGAGAAAACCATGAGTACACCCGTGATGCACGGAGCAGAAAGCAAGCCGCTGGATGTCGCCTGGGTGAGGGCGCAATTCCCGTCGCTGCAATTGCAAGTGAACGGCCACCCCGCAGCGTTTCTAGACGGGCCTGCCGGCACGCAGGTTCCGAAGCAAGTGATGGACGCGGTTCAGGACTATTATCTCAAGTCGAATGCGAACACCTGCGGGGCGTTTGCCACCAGCCGCGGCAACGACGCCATCATCGCTTCCGCCCGCTCGGCCATGGCCGACTTTTTCAATTGCAATAAAGACGAGGTCATTTTCGGTCAGAACATGACGACCATCACGTTCGCGCTAGCCCGTGCCATCGGGCGCACGTTGGAGCCGGGCGATGAGATCGTTGTTACCGCCCTGGACCACGACGCAAATGTTGCTCCCTGGCGCGCGTTGGAAGAGCTGGGCATGGTGATTCGCCAAGTAGACATCCGCGAATCGGATTGCACCCTCGACCTCGAAGATTTGAAGCGCAAGATCAACGCAAACACGAAGCTGGTCGCCGTCGGATACGCTTCGAATGCCGTAGGCACAATCAATCCCGTAGCGGAAATCACCAAGCTGGCCCACGCCGCGGGCGCGCTGATGTTCATCGACGCGGTGCATTACGCCCCGCACGGGCCGATCGACGTTCGGGCCCTCGATTGCGACTTCCTAGTGTGCTCGCCGTACAAATTTTTTGGCCCACACATGGGCACGCTCTACGGCAAGTGCGAATACTTGCTTCGATTCAAGCCCTACAAAGTGCGTCCCGCCCCGGATTCGCTCCCCGATCGTTGGGAAACTGGCACCCAGGTGCAGGAGCTAATCGCCGGAATCGGCGCTGCGGTAGAGTACCTCGCGGAGCTGGGCAAGCATTGCGACCCATCCGTGACGGATCGGCGCAGCGCGCTGCTCGCCGCCTACCGCGCGACGCACGATCACGAGATGGCGCTGTTTTTACGTTTAGCGGAAGGCTTGTTTGCGATTCCTAATTTGCAGTTCTACGGCATCAGCGACCTGAAGCGGCTACACGAACGCTGCTCGACAGTGTCCGTTCGTCTCGCCAACCACACACCCGCTGAAATTGCCTCGTTTCTTGGCGAGCGTGGCATCTTCACCTGGGATGGCAACTACTACGCGCTGAACCTCACCGAACGCCTCGGTGTGGAAGCCAAAGGCGGCCTTCTACGCGTCGGCCTCGTCCATTACAACACCGCCGAAGAAGTAGACCGCCTGCTCGTGGCGTTAAGGGAGATTGCAGCACAATAATCTATGGCCAAACGACCCAAGCCCATTGTTCTGACTGTGCTGGATGGATGGGGCTATCGCGCGGAAACAAAAGGCAACGCCATCGCGCTCGCGCGCAAGCCGGCCTACGACGAGCTGATGAAGAAATATCCGAACACGCTCATTCACACCTCGGGTCCCTACGTCGGTTTGCCCGAAGGCCAAATGGGCAACAGCGAAGTCGGCCACATGAACATCGGCGCCGGTCGTATCGTCCACATGGACATCACGCGCATCGATCTTCTGATCGCCAACAAGCAATTGCAAAACGTGCCGCTCTTTCAGCAAGCTATGGAGCGCGGGCGGCAACGCCAGTTGCATTTGCTGGGGTTATTAAGCGACGGCGGCGTGCACTCGCACATCAATCATCTCTTTGCGCTGCTTGAAATGGCCAAGCAACAAAAAGTCGAGCGCGTCCTCGTTCATTGCTTTATGGACGGTCGCGACACGCCTCCAAACAGCGGCCGCGACTACGTCCGCCAGTTGCAGCAAAGAATACGCGAGCTCGGCGTGGGAGAGATCGCCAGCCTTACAGGCCGCTACTACGCGATGGACCGCGACAACCGCTGGGAACGTGTTGAACTGGCTTATCGCGCGGTAGTTCACGGCGAAGCAGAAACGCATTCGAACGATCCCATCGCCGCCCTCCAAAAAAGTTACGAGCAGGGAGTCACCGACGAGTTCATAAAGCCCATCGTCATCACAAAAGGTTACGGAGCCGCAGCCGCGCCAGTAGGAAAGATTCACGATGACGACGCGGTCATCTTCTACAATTTCCGTGCCGACCGTGCCCGCCAGATGACGCGCGCCCTCGTCGAACCCGGCTTCGACAAAATCGTTGACGCAAATCGCCCCAAGAATCTCTTCTACGTAGCCATGACCCAGTACGATAAAAACTGGCCATGGCTAAAATATGTGATCGCTCCCGAGAAG
>DATEWL010000060.1:0-3637 GCA_035258025.1 Candidatus Acidiferrum sp.
GCCTATTTCCCGGAAGCGGCAGCCGGCATTCCCATGAACATCTCGCAAATCTCGGACGAAGCCGATCTCGCCGTTCTTCGTGGCGACATTTCCGCTCTGAAGCGCCCCATTCTAAAGATCGATGGCCGTAAAGAGGCGGCGGTCAGCGGCCAGCTCCTTATTTCGCTCGGCTATGCAACAGGAATAAGCGCCATCATGGCGCGAGCCGGAGAAGACACTGTAAAAGACATTGTCAGGTTGAGCGGCGGCGACCCAAAAAAAATCGTTGACGAACTCGAGCAGCGCAAGCTGATCCGTCCGCTTGTGACACAGGGACACATCGGCGATGTCTTGCCGGATAAAATTGTCTACGACGCTCAAACCACTTCCGGCGGCTCCGGTGGGCCGCTGATTAACCGCGACGGCCAGGTTATCGGCGTAACGTTCGCTGTCGTCCGCGGCTTTGGCGGCTCCAACTTCGGCGTCCCCATTCGCTATGCGCAACCCCTGCTCAAGCCGTAAAACACTGTGCCTTCACCGCGTGAAGCGGCAAGTTGAGCCGGGTTCATTGTGGTTTCGCATCAAGCGCATGATGCTTTGCGGCTGCCGGGCGATTTTTGTTTGCATCCTCGTTTTCACCCTCATCTGGCCAACTTCATCCAGGGCCTATGCGGTTCTTGCCCACGAAGCGATCATCGATGCCGTTTGGGAGACGCACATCAAGCCGCTCCTGCTGGCACGTTTTCCCGGTTCTACCGAAGAGCAGTTGAGCGAGGCGCAAGCCTATGCTTATGGGGGCTCAATCATCCAGGACATGGGCTATTACCCTTACGGGAGCCATTTTTTCAGCGACCTTACGCACTACATACGAAGCGGGGATTTTGTGCAAGCTCTGCTTCGCGACGCGAAAGACCTCGACGAGTATGCATTCGCCGTCGGCGCTCTGGCCCATTATGCTGCCGACAATGACGGCCATCGCCTGGCTACCAATCGCGCTGTGCCCCTTCTCTATCCCAAACTTCAAAAAAAGTACGGCGACATCGTTTGGTACGAGCAAGATCCGCTCGCTCACACCAAGACGGAGTTCGGTTTCGACGTTCTAGAGGTGGCACACGAGAGTTACGCGCCTGATGGCTATCATGACCTGATCGGTTTCGAAGTGTCGCAAAACCTGCTGGATCGCGCGTTTAAGCAAACCTACGGACTACAGCTGAAGGACGTCCTCTTGGACGAGGACAAAGCACTCAACTCCTACCGCCATGCCGTCAGCAAGACCATTCCGATGGCCACGAAGGTCGCATGGAGCCTGAAGAAAGACGAAATCAAGGCTGATTTGCCGGGCGTCACGAAGAAAAAGTTTCGATACAATCTTTCGAAATCAAATTACGAGCGGGAGTGGGGCAAGAATTATCAAAAGCCCACGTTTCGCGAAAGATTTCTGGCTTTCCTTTACAGACTCATTCCAAAATTCGGGCCTCTCAAGGTGCTTCAATTCAAGACCCCAACGCCAGAGGCCCAGCACATGTTCCGCGATAGCTTCAACGCGACGCTGGACAACTACCGGAGATTGATCGAAGAGGAGCGAACTGGACACTTGGACCTGCCGAACGACAATTTTGACGTAGGCGAAGCCACGGGCCCGGGAAAATACGCAATGAACGACGATGCCCACGCAGAGCTATTGGGCAAGCTGGCCGACCGAAAGTTTGCTGGCATTTCGCCCGAGCTGCGCGACGAGCTCCTGCACTTTTATTCCGAGCCAGACGCGCCCTATGCGACGAAGCGCGATGCCAAGGCTTGGGCTACTGTGCAATCGGAACTCGGTCTGTTGAAAAATTCCACGCCCACCGTGGCCGCGGTCAGCGGTCCGAGTGCCCCATAATTTCCAGCGTTGTCAGTCTGTCAGTAAGCGCGTGAGGCACGCTTTCCAAACGCGTCCGATCGTCCGCATTCAAATGGTTTGTACTGCAAATCGAAAAAAGTGTTTCAATTGCGCCTCGGGCGCGTGAAACAATCCGAAGTTTCGCGTAACCTACTTGTCGGCTCAGGGATGAAGAAAAACAAACCCATCCGAAAACTGCTCGCTGCCAATCGCAGCGAAATCGCCATACGGATTTTCCGCGCGGCGAACGAGCTCGGTCTGCGCACCGTCGGAATCTATTCGCAGGAGGACCGGCTCGCCCTGCATCGCTTCAAAGCGGATGAAGCTTATCAAGTCGGTGCGGGCAAGGGCCCGGTGGTGGCCTACCTCGACATCGCCGGCATCGTCGGCTTGGCAAAGGAAAAAGGCGTCGACGCCATTCATCCCGGCTACGGCTTCTTGTCCGAGAATCCCGCATTTGCACGCGCCTGCGAAAAGGCCGGCATTGTATTCATCGGCCCAACGCCGGAATTGCTCGAACTCCTTGGTGACAAGACTGCCGCAAGGCGTCTAGCGATTTCGGCTGGCGTGCCGGTGCTTCCGGGCACAGAGGAATCGATAAGTTCAGCAGCTGAAGCGCGTAAGTTCGCGACCTCGATCGGCTATCCGGTCATCGTAAAGGCCGCAATGGGTGGCGGCGGCCGCGGCATGCGCGTCGTGCGCAACGAAGCCGAACTCGAGCAGCGCCTGGAAGAAGCCCAGGGTGAAGCAAAGTCGGCCTTCGGTGACGCCAGCGTCTTTCTGGAAAAATATTTGCCTCGCGCGCGCCATCTTGAGGTGCAGATTCTCGCCGACAATCACGGAAACCTCCTGCACCTCTACGAGCGCGATTGTTCCGTTCAGCGCCGTCACCAAAAGGTTGTCGAAGTGGCGCCAGCCGCGAATCTGTCGTCATCCGTACGCGCGGAATTGTGCGATGCCGCAGTTCGTCTGGCGCGAAAAGCCAACTACCGCAACGCAGGCACGGTCGAATTCCTCTACGACGTCGACGCTCAAAAATGGTACTTCATCGAAGTGAATCCCCGGATACAAGTCGAACACACCGTCACGGAAATGGTGACGGGCATCGACCTGGTGCGCTCGCAAATTCTCGTAGCGCAGGGCCACAAGCTGCATGATGAGCCGCTAGCGTTGCCACAACAAGCCAACGTCCCACTCTATGGCGCAGCGCTTCAGTGCCGCGTCACCACCGAAGATCCAGAAAAGAATTTCGCGCCCGATTACGGAAAGCTGACGACCTACCGATCGCCGGCTGGATTCGGAATTCGTCTCGATGGCGGAACTGCCTACGCCGGCGCGGTCCTCGCGGCCTACTACGATTCTCTCCTCGTCAAAGTCACAGCATGGGGAACGAGACTTCCGGAAGCCTGCCAGCGCATGGACCGCGCGTTGCGCGAGTTCCGCATTCGTGGGGTCAAGACCAATATCCCTTTCCTCGAAAACGTGGTCAACCATCCGCGCTTCCGCGCCGGCGAAGTAACGACCTCCTTTCTCGATGAATCGCCCGAGTTGTTTCGGCTGCAGAGTCGCGGCGACCGCGCCACTAAACTTCTCTCTTATCTCGGCGACGTGATTCTCAACGGCAATCCCGAGGTAAAAGGCAAGCCAGTCCCCAAAGCGCTCGAAAAGGCGACTCTGCCGAGCGTTCCCGGCATCGAACCGCCGCCCGGAACGCGCCAACTACTGGAAAAACTGGGTCCGAAGAAATTTGCCGCCTGGGCCAGAAAAGAAGAGCGC
>DATEWL010000061.1:0-6099 GCA_035258025.1 Candidatus Acidiferrum sp.
CATCCGCCTCCGTCAACACCGCCCGCTTAATCTCCAACTTCTCCGGCACCGCCTCCACCACAAAATCCGCCGCCCCAATCGCCGCCATATCCGTCACGCACTTCACCCGCCCCAGCACAGTTCCTTTCTCCGCTTCAGCCAACTTCCCCTTCTTAATCTCCCGGTCCAGATTCTTCCCAATCGTCTCGATCCCGCGCTCCAAAAACCGCGGCTCCACATCTCGCAAAATCACGTTGTAGCCCGCCCGCGCGAACACATGCGCGATCCCATTCCCCATCGTCCCCGCGCCCAGCACCGCTACCGTTTTGATCTGATCAATGCTCATGCTCTCTCCGATTTTTCCAGCGAACATAAGGAAACATAGCGAGCGAGGACAGTCAAGAGAGCCCGCGCGGCGATTTATTTCTCAACGAATGAATTCCGAATTCCCTTGAAATTCCTTCCGCAATGGGACACGAACGAGCGAATACCAGACAAACATAAATGGAACGAATGAGAGGAGGACATATCGGCCAACCCTTCTTTCATATCGGACGGCTGGTAGAGCATCCAATATGAACCGAAGTTAGCCAGCATCATCAGGCAGAACAGGAAAACGGCAAAAAATATGTTACCCATCAATTTCGGTCTGACCGAAACGCCAAAGCAAAGAACAACTAAAACAAGCATCGGAAGGAACCAAGCGAGGAAATGGGAGGTCCTTGCAAGGTCGGGCCTTTCTTTCTCTGGAACTTCAGGATCCTGAAAGCTTGGGGGAGGAAGAACCTCAACTAGATCGACCCCACAATCGGAACACCTTGTGAAGCCGCGGCGATATTCGGCTCTGCAATTGGGGCAGAACATTTCGCCGTGGAGTTTACTACAACTGCTAGACTGTGGCGGCGTAAAGCCTGCTCTAAGGAGGCGCGGAACTGACTAGCTCACGCCGGCGGAGCGCCCTCAACGATTTCCCGGATAATTTCGCGCGCCAGCATTTCTTCTTCCGGCGGAACGTACACGGTTGCTTCATTGCCTCGTGTCTCGGCCCGCGCCGGAATTTCGTTTTCCTTCAATGCTTGGACCAAAAAGCCCGCGCGTGTTTCATCTGCGCCAGACCATACCGCACAAGTAGTCGCGCTCAAGTGGGCGGGTTTCACCTCCTCTGCTCCGGGCTGCGCAGAGTCGTTCGCGGCAATCTCCATGTCCGCGGGCTCCTGGTCCAGCAGCTTTTCGAGAATCTTTTCGGCCGCCGCCCGATTCGACGAGGGCACCGCCACTTCAAACCCGAATTGCGTTTTCCAATCGATAGGAAGGATATCCGCAGACGGCGCAACTTGATCATCACCGGTCGGCCTGTCAATAAACGGGATACCCGCGGACTGCAATTCCTCAATCAGCTCGGAGTGCAGCGCCGGATCTTCTCCAGCCCACAACATGACGAGCGACCCTTGCGGTCCAGGACCTGAAGCCATAAGTTCCTCCCTGCGATAAAACGAACACCACACTCCGACGGCTGGCCGCAAATAACATCCACAGCTGCGAGATAAAAACTCCCCGAACAGCCTCCAAGTGTACTCCCACCCAAGCCGAAATGCGGCACGCGAAAAACTGTCAACTCAGCGTTCACTCCGGCGGCACGCCTTCTACAACCTCGCGAACGATCTCCCGCGCCCGCGTTTCATCCGCCGGCAACACATAGAGCCGGTATCCCCTTCCTATGTCCGCCACACGCGAATGAACCTGATTCTCTCCCAGCGACGCCGCTAGCAGTTCCCCCATCTCCGCATGGTCGCCTTCCCAAATCTCCACGGTCGCATCTTCCGGACACCAATTCGCAGGATCCCAACCCCCTCCCGGCTCTCTCGGTTCAATAGACTCTGGAAGTTCCAGAGGCATCGGGGCTCCCTCGGAAACTGGCGCATCTCCGCCGCCATAGGCTTCGCTGACTGCCGCTTCCGCTTTGCCAAACTGAGAAAACGGGACGCCAATCTCGAAGGCGCTCCTCGTGTTCCAATTGAAAAGATGGTCTTGCCGCCGAATGGTCCGGTGCGGAATTCCCTGTTCGCTGAGCAACTCGCAAAGCTCCGCGTGCACTCTGGGATCGTCTCCTTTCCAAAATGAACAGAAGGGATCTTCCTCTGGATCACCCGGATCGACGGGCTCAACCGGGACGATAGCAGCCGCGGGCAATTCGTAGACAAGGTCAGCGTCGCAGTCCGCACATCTCGTAAATCCTTCTCGATACTCCGCTTTGCAAACGGGGCAGAACATGGCGTGGCAAAGAAAGTCTACTACACCGCGTCAAGCCACTTGTGAGTGCACAGGCTTCAGCCTGTGTTCTTTCGTTCTTTAGCCCTAGCCATGCCCCGCTCGTCCGAACTGCTTTCCTGGCACCGAGCTAAGGATTCAGCGCTGGGCGCCAATCCATAATTCTGATTGGCAACGGTATACCAGTCGTGTTATGATTCTTCTGGTTAGTATTGCGCCTCGCCATCCCGCGAGGCGTTTTCGTTTTTAGGCCAAGTAGCGCCGGGCTTTAGCCCGGCACTTTCTTTTCCCGTAAGTCCAAATCTCAAAATCAAAAACCAAATCAAGGAGACATCTATGCCTTCGCTCAGTGCCAAGGACCGCGTATCCCTCTGTCTATTCACGTTCACCGATGGCCGCCGTTGCCGCACTCCCCGTACCGGCAATCATCCCCATCTCTGCTTCTACCACGCCCAAAAGGAGGCCCGCGCCCGCGCCGCCGAATCACTCGCCAAAGACCACGCGTGCTTCTTCTCCGGCGACTATCTTTCCGCCTGCGATCTCAACACTGCCCTCGCCCGGCTCATCCCCGCCGTGATCCGCGGCGATATAAAACCCAGACTCGCCCGTACCGTCGCCTACATGTTCCAAACCCAATTGCAAGCTATCCACATCGCCCAACACGAATACATCAACGCATTTGGCACCGACGGCTGGCGCAAAGCCGTCCGCACCTCCGTAAATGCCAACTACGACCACCGCTTTCCCACCACGCGCGAACCCGAACAGCAACAACCCGCGCGGCCGCTAGCCAACGCCACAGCCGATGCTCGTCCATCTCGGCACAATTCAGCCCCTCCTCAATCCCCCGCGCCCATACCAAATCCCGCCGCCCCCGAAGCCTGTCATCCTGAGCGTAGCGAAGGACCCCACCACAATCCCGCCCCATCAACCACCAACGAGACCCGCCTCTCTTCCACGCCCGGCAAGACCAGACAGCCCGTCAACCCTACTCCGCCCGCACCACTACCCCCGAAGTCTCGACCATCTGCGCCAAACCGCGACCCCTATGCCGTCCACTTCGACCACAACTACCGCCTCCGCATCGACGTCAAGCCGTTCTAGAATCTCCATGTAGCGCCGGGCTTCAGCCCGGCACTCTCGGGCTCACCCGCAACCCCAGCAAAATCAACACTTACAGCGCCTCCCGCAACTGTAAGTTTCCGCAGCACTTACGCCAAACGTAAGTCCTTTATCAGCAATGTTTACAAAAAAAGCGGGGAGTGGAGGCGGTAAGTCAGAAAGAGTTCTTAACCATGTCATTGAAATTCCTTCCAACCAGACCACCTGGCTTGGTTTGCGTCTTTTTGGATGGCCCTGCCGTATACCCTGTAGAATGAGCGCGACATTTACAACCCTGACCCCGGCACCATTGAGGTCGATTCTTCTCTTCTCCACCCAAATGGCCGACGACAACAAGGCCCTCGCCCAGGGGCTCAAGCGCCGCGACCCCGATCTTCTCGATCAGCTGATTGAGCAGTATCAATACCGGCTGTTCCGGTATTTGCTCTACCTGACCTCCAGCCGCGAGCGCGCCGAAGACTTTTTTCAGGAAACCTGGATCCGTGTCCTCGAGCGCGGCCACCAGTACGACGGCAAGTACAAATTTGAAGCCTGGCTTTTCCGCATCGCACGTAACCTGGTGATCGACTGGCAGCGCCAGAAAAAAATGCAGAGCCTCGACGCACTCACCGACCCAGAAGAAGGCGCGCCAATGGAATTCGCCGCGCAGAATCAACCTTCGCCATTGCATCTGGTCCTGACCGCCGAAGAAAAAATCGGCGTTCACGCCTCGCTCGATCGCATTCCCACCGTCTACCGCGAAGTTTTGGTTCTCCGCTTCCACGAAGAACTCGGTCTCGAAGAAATCGCCGGCGTGCTGGCTGCGCCGCTCTCCACCGTAAAGTCGCGTCTCTATCGCGGTCTCGAAGCCCTCCGCGGCGCCATGCAAGGAAGTGCGGCATGAACGAAAATCTGCACGCCCGCGCCGAAAAGTTGATCGCGCAAGAGCGCATTGAAGGAATTTCCCAATCCGAGCGCGACTGGCTCGCCGCGCATCTGCGCGAGTGCCAAAGCTGCGCCCAAGTCGCACAGCAAACCAGCGATGCCCTCCGCGCCTTGCGAGGCCTCCCAGTTCCCCTCCCCCGCGGACTCGCCGCACGCACCCAGTTCCGCGTGCAGTTGCGCGCGCAAGAGATGCGCGAGCGCGAACCCAAGCGCCGCCTCCTGTGGATCATATGCGCGATGTCCTGGGCGCTCGGCATCGCTTCCGCGCCCTACGTCTGGCGCGCCTTTGAATGGGCTGGCGACCGCTTGGGCTTGCCCCGCCTTGTCTGGGAAATGGGCTTCGGCCTTTGGTGGACCATCCCCGCATTGATCGCTGCAGCGGTTGTGGTGTTGGAGAACCTAAGATTGGCGCACGAGAACGATCACTCTAACTAAGACGCACGATTCAATGATTTGAGATTTGAGAGAGAGGAAACAGCATGTCGGATTACCAACAAAAAGTAAGCGGTTCGTTCAATGAGCGCAAGCGGCTTAACCGTCTCCGCCGAAGAAAGGAGAACCTCCGCTTCTGGGACGAGTTCCGCATCATCCCGCGCTGGCTCGTGGTGAGCGTCATCGTGCTCTTCTTCATCGCGCAAGGCATCGCGCTCTTTGTGAATCTACAAGCAAAGAATAATCCGTATGGAAATATGATGTTTCCCTACGAACTACGAGACAACCCAGCCCTCGCGTCCTTGGCCCTAGCTGGCATCATCACCGGTGTCTCTTTGTGCTTCGCCACAATCATCTTCCTCATCGCTTACGTAAACCGCGATGCCAAGCGCCGTGGCATGAACTCAACTCTGTGGACGCTTCTCGCGATCATCCTTTTGCCCGGATACCTGATCATCGGCTTCATGGTCTATTTCTTGATGCGCGAACCACTGCCCTATCCCTGCCCGCAATGTGGCACGTCAGTTGGCGCACGCTTCAACTTCTGCCCCAACTGCAAATGCAATCTCCATCCCAGCTGCCCTAATTGCAAACGCGAAGTCGCCGAAACCGACAAGTACTGCCCCTACTGCGCGCATGAACTGGGAACCGCGTCGCTACCACCGAGCGCTATACAAACTATGCCGGAAAATATGTAGCGCAGGAAAGCCCTGCGGCTTTCTGAAAAGCAGTGAGGCTATCGCGTTGCATGTCTAAATCACGGCGAGGACGCCGGGTTGGCGCTAGTAACACTCGACAGCGAGGGCCACGGCGTTGCCACCGCCGAGGCACAGTGCGGCGATGCCGCGTTTCAGGTTGCGGCGCTGCAATTCGTACAGAAGAGTGACCAGGATGCGCGCGCCGCTCGCACCAATCGGGTGACCCAGCGCTACGGCGCCGCCGTTCACGTTCACCTTCTCCGGATTGAGCCGCAGCTGCCTCGTCACGGCTATCGCTGCAACCGCGAAGGCTTCGTTTAGTTCAATGAGGTCGACGTCCTTGTCGCGGTCCCAGCCAGTCTTGGTGAGCAGCTTTTCCACTGCGTCCACCGGCGCCATCATCACCCACTTTGGTTCCACGCCACTGACCGCTTGCGCAACAATTCGCGCGACTGGCTGCTTGCCAAGGCGCGTCGCGTTGCGTTCGCTGGTGACGACCAACGCTGCCGCGCCATCGTTCGTGCCGGGAGCGTTTCCAGCAGTGACCGTGCCATCTTTCTTGAACGCCGGCTTCAATTTGGCGAGCGCTTCCATCGAAGTGTCTTCGCGCGGCGATTCGTCATACTTGATGACGATCGGGTCGCCCTTTTTCTGCGGCACTTCGATTGGCAGAATC